>JAYUXO010000509.1:0-2443 GCA_043753505.1 Comamonadaceae bacterium | reverse complement strand
TGGCGGCGTGGGGCTTTTTCATCCGCATGAACTGCTACGCCGAAGCGCTGGAGCCTGAAGCCATGGCGGACGCGAAGCGGGAAGACAAGAAGCTTGAGTGAGTGGGCGCTGAAATGCTGGCTGGTCGCTGTTCATTCAGGCGCTAATGCTGCGATCCCAGATGCGGCTATCCGGTAATTCAAGGGTAGAAAAAAACTGTACTTTGGGTCCGGTCAGCCGTCGCAAACAGTGAATATTTTTCAAAATGACGATGTTGGAATCAAAATTTAACATGGAGATTAAATTTTGTTTGCCCAACGCTTTGGACGGGTCTCAACGATCCCCAAAAGACCTGAAACAGTTATTTTTAGCATAAAAAAACCTCTAGCCTTTATGAATATTGCGTAAGCTGCTCTTTAATTGATAGTGTTTTTAAGCGGGCATACCACTGCACAGCTGGGCAAGTCAGCATGCAGCAAGGTGTTTTTCCATAATCATGGACCGCGTTTCGGCGGTGCATGGTCGTCTTCCAGCAGGTCGGATAAACCTAGACCGGCAAGTCAGCCACGCTCGCGTCGAACTCACCCACGGAGACAACCATGACACCGACAAGCACTTACGCCGACTTCTACCAGCAGTCCATCGACCAACCTGACGCGTTTTGGACCCAGCAGGCCGAGCTCATTGATTGGTTCACGCCTTTCACCCGCGTCTGTAACCACGACAACCCTCCGTTTGTGCATTGGTTTGAAGGCGGCACAACCAACCTGTGCCACAACGCGGTGGACCGGCACCTGAAAGACCGGGCCGATCAGGCGGCGCTGATCTACGTGTCCAGCGAAACCGGTGCCGAGCAGACCTACACCTTCGCGCAACTGCATCGCGAAGTGCAAACCATGGCGGCGGTGCTGCTGGCGCTGGGTGTGGGCCAAGGTGACCGGGTGCTGATCTACATGCCCATGATGGCCGAGGCGGCGTTTGCCATGCTGGCTTGCGCACGCATTGGCGCGGTGCATTCGGTGGTGTTCGGCGGCTTTGCCAGTGTGAGCCTGGCCAGCCGGATTGATGATGCGCAGCCTGCCCTCATCATCAGCGCCGACGCGGGCTCGCGTGGCGGCAAGGTGGTGGCCTACACGCCGCTGCTGGCCCGCGCCATCGAGCTGGCCAGCCACAAACCAGCGGCTGTTTTGCTTGTGGACAGAGGTTTAGCTGCTATTGAAACCATAGCTGCTCCAGCATATTCCTACAGGGCCATAAGCCAAAAACACTTAAAAACGGTGGTTCCCTGCGTGTGGCTGGACGCCACCGCCATCAGCTACACCATCTACACCAGCGGTACTACCGGCAAGCCTAAAGGCGTGCAGCGCGACACCGGCGGCTATGCGGTCGCGCTGGCGGCCAGCATGCGGCACATTTTTGACTGCCGGGCCGGTGAAACCTATTTTTGCACCAGCGACATCGGCTGGGTGGTGGGCCACAGTTACATCGTCTATGGCCCGCTGATCGCGGGCATGGCCACCGTGATGTACGAAGGCCTGCCCACCCGCCCCGACGCGGCTGTGTGGTGGAGCCTGGTGGAAAAATACAAAGTCACCGCGATGTTCAGCGCGCCCACAGCGGTGCGTGTGCTGAAAAAGCAAGACCCGGCCAGCCTGAAAAAACACGACCTTTCCAGCCTGCGCGCGCTGTACCTGGCGGGCGAGCCGCTGGACGAGCCCACCGCCCGCTGGATACAGGGCGCTCTGGGCGTGCCCATCATCGACAACTACTGGCAGACCGAGACCGGCTGGCCGCTGCTCACGCTGGCCAATGGCGTGCAGCGCCAGACCAGCAAACTGGGCAGCCCCGGCCTGCCCATGTACGGCTGGCGCGTGAAGCTGCTCGACGAAAACACCGGCCAGGAACTCACCGCACCAAACCAGAAAGGCGTGCTGGTGGTCGACGGCCCCACGCCACCCGGCTTTATGCAAACCGTGTGGCGCGACGATGCCCGCTTCGTCAACACCTACTGGAAGTCCGTGCCCAACGTCACGGTTTACAGCACCTTTGACTGGGCCACCCGCGACGAAGACGGTTACTACACCATCCTGGGCCGCACCGACGACGTGATCAACGTGGCCGGCCACCGCCTGGGCACCCGCGAGATTGAGGAAAGCATCTCCAGCCATACCAACGTGGCCGAGGTGGCGGTGGTGGGCGTGGCCGATGCGCTCAAGGGCCAGGTGGCTACGGCGTTTGTGGTGGCACGCGATGCGTCAGCGTTGGGTGATTCCGTTGCTTGCCTGGCGCTGGAAGGCGAAATCATGAAGCTGGTAGACAGCCAACTCGGCGCAGTCGCCCGCCCCGCCCGCGTGCGCTTCGTGTCGGCCCTGCCCAAAACCCGCAGCGGCAAATTGCTGCGCCGGGCCATTCAAGCGGTGTGCGAAGGGCGTGACGCAGGGGATTTGACGACGATGGATGATCC
>JAYUXO010000508.1:0-2444 GCA_043753505.1 Comamonadaceae bacterium | reverse complement strand
GCAGGTTTGCAGCAGCATTTTTCGCTTTTCTTCGCCGTCGCAAATATCGCCCCAAGGCTGGTCGACCATTCTTCCCGTGAGCGTGCCGTTGCGAATTTCAAGTACGTTGGAGCGGGTGAAATCCATCGCCAGTTCGCCCTGGATGTGGTCGGTGAAATAGGTGAAACCGCCGCTGACCAGCAGCAGCTTCAGGCCCGCGGCTTTGAAAGCCGTCGTCAACGCACGCGCGCCGGGGTTTAACTGCAGTCGCTCGCGCAGCACCTGTTCCATGTTCGCTACGGTCACGCCTTCCAGCAGCGCCACACGTTGACGCAGACTGTCTTTGTAGTCGGTGATTTCGCCGCGCATGGCCGCTTCGGTGATGGCTGCAACCTCGCCCTTGCGGCCTGCAGCATCGGCGATTTCGTCAACGCACTCGATGTTGATCAAGGTCGAGTCCATATCGAACGCGGCGAGTTTGAAGTGGGCCAGATTCAGGGGCGGCGTGAAGCGCTGGATAACAAGACCGGGGGAGATTTCGGTGGGCTGCATGGGATGGGTTATCGGCGAAGGGGGCTATTTAATCAGGAGCGTTCTGAGCAGTATTTACAAGTGCTGGAAAGCCAGTTTGGTACTTGAATCTGGCGGGTATGTGTCGCGTGACTGGTGCGGGCGATTCACAACCGATCGTCTACCGCCTGGGTTTCTTGACCACCGCTGCGGTGCCTGGGCGCTTGACGGCAACCGGTTTTTCCTTGGCAGACTTGTTTACCCCACGCGCTGTCGCGGGTCGTGTCGTGACCTGCAGGTACACAACCACCGCCTGCCCCGCTTTGAAGGCAGCGCCTGTACTGGTTTTGTTCCACTGCGCCACATCGGCCGCGCTGAGTTTGTAGCGACTGGCCAGCGATGCGACGGTGTCGCCCTTGCGGGCTTTCACAGTAGCCTGCCGTGTGACGATTTCGGGGGCCAGGCTGAGCTGGCCGTTATCGGCCACCTGCACGGCCACATCGGTTTTGACCGCGGCAGAGCGGGACACCAGCAGGGTGGAGCCGGTGCGGATCAGCATGCGCGGGGGAATGTTGTTGGCGCTGCGCAGTTCGACCTCACTCATCCCCACGCGCTGCGCAGCTGCAGCTACGCTCAAGGTGGCGGGCGCTGTCCAGGCGGTCCAGGTGGCGTGTTGACCCGAACCGTGGGCTTGCAGGTTGCGCTGAAACACCTGCGCGTTGTCCCAAGGCAGCAAAATCTGCGGTGTGCCAGCCGCGAGGATGACCGGGCGGTTGGCAGCTGGGTTCAATGCCTTGAAGTCGTCGATCTTCACGTCGGCCAACCGCGCGGCCAGGGCCACGTCAATGTCGCGCGTGATGTCCACAGTTTGAAAATAGGGGTGGTTGTCGATAACGGGCAACTCGGTGCGAAAGGCTTCGGGGCTTGCCACGATGTTTTTCATGGCCTGTAGCTTGGGCACGTATTGGCGGGTCTCGTTGGGCATGTTCAGGTCGGTGTAGGCCACGCCTTTGCCTTCCTTCTGGTTTCGTGCAATCGCGCGGCCCACGCTGCCCTCACCCCAGTTATAAGCGGCCAGCGCAAGGTGCCAGTCGCCAAACATTTTGTGCAGCTTTTGCAGGTAATCCAACGCGGCGCGGGTGGAAGCCAGCACGTCGCGCCGGTCGTCGCGGAATACGTTTTGCTTCAGATCAAAGTGGGTGCCGGTGGCGGGCATGAATTGCCACATGCCGGCAGCCTTGGCGCTGGAGACGGCCTGGGGGTTGAAGGCACTTTCAATAAACGGCAGCAAAGCCAGCTCACTAGGCATATTGCGCCGCTCCAGCTCTTCAACGATGTGAAACATGTATTTGCGCGAACGCTCGCTCATGCGCTGGATGTACTCGGGCCGGGTGGCGTAGTACTGCTCGCGGTCGCGCACCAGCTCGCCCCCCAGGTTGGGCATGGCATAACCCCGTCGTATGCGGTCCCACAGGTCAACCGGGACGGCCAGCGTTGCTACGTTTTGTGTAGCTGCTTGAGCAGGTTTTACCTGGGATAGCGGGCCATTCGGTATAAAAGCCGGAATGGTGACAGCGACGCTGGGTGTGGTAAGCGCCATGCCCACGGTGGCAGGCGGACTTGAATCTGTCCGTGTCGCGGCCGCGCTTGTTGCTGCAGACGGGCTGTTGGTTGTGGGGCTGCTGGCACAACCGGCCATGAAAAGGGTGATGCAAAGGGTGGTGGCCAGATGGGTCGGGAAGATGATTTTCATAGGGTAGGTTTTGGCTTTACTTGTAGTTGTTTTTCCATGCGCGCAGGCTGGCAAAAATGCCCGCCTCGTCGCGGGGGCCGCTGGGGTTGTGGGCCACAGCGGCAGCGATCACGTCAGCCTGTCGGCTGCGTAAAAATGGGTTGATTTCAAGCTCTTGCGCCAGGCTTGTGGGCAGGGTGGGCAGGTTATCGGCCCGCAAAGC
>JAYUXO010000507.1:0-2445 GCA_043753505.1 Comamonadaceae bacterium | reverse complement strand
CCAGCACCAAAGCGGCTACGCGGGTGGCGCAGCGAAGCAAATCGATGCGGGCCACTTGAGTGGGTTGACCGGTGCGAGCGGCCTCAGCTCGGGCTTTGTCGAATTCCAGCGCCTCCACTTTGCTGTTACCACTGAGATAGGCCGCCACCGCGCGTTCGGCGGCGCCCTGGGTGTTGAGTTGCCAGTCGGGGGTGGGTGGGGTGTTGCCACAGCCGGTCAGGAAGCACGCAGCTGCGAAAAACAGGGTGGGCGCGCGGGCCCTCACCCCTGCCCTCTCCCTGGGGGAGAGGGAGAAATACCGGGAAAGCAGGAGTGGTTTCTTCATGGCAGTTTCACCTCGGCGTCTTTGGCAAACGGCCATTTTCGATTGATGTCGTTGATCAAGCTTTCCACCTTGCGCAGGTTGCTTTCCACCTCGGCGCGCAGGCTGCCCAGGTCGACGCTGGCTTCTTTGGCGTTACCGCTGATGGCTTGGCCATCTTTCAAAATGGCGTCCACCCGCTGCATGCTGGCGCGGGTGTCAGCCAGCAGCGCGTTCAGGGTTTGCAGGTTGGCCTTCACGTCGCTGACCACGCCGTCTTTGCCCAGCACCTGCACGTCGGCTTTGGCCACCATGCCGTCAACCTTGGCAGTCAGGCCGTCGGCGCGCAAGGCCACGCCGTCCAGCCGGGCCAGCAGGGTGTTGGTGCGCTCCAGCGTGGCTTGCAGCGAGGCGGTGACTTTGCTGGCGTCCTCTTCGTTGCCAAACACCATGCCCAGCACGCCGCGCGGGCCCTTCAGGCGCTCGGTGGCCACTTGCACGTTTGCCAGCGATTTACTGATGGCCGAAGTGCCCGACGACAGATTATTCAGGTTGTCCAGCAGCTCGCGGGTGGACGCAATGACCTTTGGAATCTCGGCTGACACGTCGCCGCGCAACACCGCCCGCACTGCCCCATCTTCCAGTTTGGGGTCGGTCAGCACGCCGGTGTAGGCGCGGATGTTGGTGTTGCCCACCAAGCCGCGCACCAGGGTGAACACGCTGTTTTTGCGCAGCCAGTGCGAATCTTTTTCAGGCACATCGATGACGATGCGTACGCTGCCGTCGGGTGCCAGCTCGGTGCGGCGCACGCGGCCAATGGGAAAGCCGGAGAAGGTCAGGTCCATGCCTGCCACCACGCCTTCGGTGTCATCGGCCGTCAGGATCAAAGTTTGCGTAGGTTCAAAAGCACCGCGGGCGTACAACAAGTACACCGTCGATGCGGTCAGCAAAAGTACAAAAAACACCAGCAGCAGCGCGGCTTTGAACTCCAGGTTCCGCACGGCATACAGCGCGGTGTCAGCGGCGGGTTTGTCCGTCTGTGAAGGGTCAGGTGTTTTGATTTCAGCCATCGTTAATAGTAGTTGCCCACCAGGGCGGCACCCTCAATGACCAGCACCACCGCCAGCATCCGAACCAGGGCGCGCAGTTCAGCACTGGTTCGCTGGTTGCCGGGCGGGTCGTAGAGCGCCGAGGCCACAGGAATCAGGCTCACCGTCATGCTGGACAGCACGGTTTTCAGGAAAAAAATCAGCGTGACCGTAGGGCTGAACACCTGGCCAAACATGCGCGTGTAAGCGGCAAGGCCCGAGGTGGAAAAGCCATACACGGTCAGATAAACAAGCACCAGTGTCACCACACCGCTAAGCGCCGCGAGCATGGCGCTGGCAAACACGCCCGCCACTACGCGCGGAAGCACCTCGGTGTGCAGCGGGTCCTGTCCCTGCGCACGCAGCGCATCCAGCTCACCTTTGCGGCGCATGCGCGCCAGCTCGGCGGCCGATGGCAGGGTGCAGCGCACCGCTACATACAGGGCGGTAGCGAGCGGTACCAGTTCCAGCACCAGCACACGAATGATGACCTGCATGGCGTATTGCGTGAGGCCAAAACTCACCGCAGTGGCCAACACGATGCGCGTCAGAATCAGACTGATCAGCGCGCACAGCAAAGTAAAGCCTGCCAGCAGCGGAACTGTTTCCACGTAAACGCGGCGCAGCAGCGCAGGGCGATATTCGGCTGCGTAAGTTGACGGCGACAGGGCCAGCACCATCAGCACCGAACCCAAGCGCACCACACGCGCCCAGCCAGCCAGCCAAACTGATGCCAGGTGCACCCAATGCATGAAAAGGCTGTTTTTCAGCGCGGTGGGAATCATGGCAAATATGATAGCCGTCGGTCTGCGTTCGCTGGTGTCAAAACCTCGCGCGCATGCTGGCTTAAAGCCTGCCCCAGCAACATGAGCAACGCGCTGGATTTTTGTACGCAATGCCAAAACAAAGGCAGGGGCAATTCAAGACCCGGGGCCAGCTGTACCAAGCGGCCTGCATCCAGGTGCGGTTGCACGAGATTGGCGGGGTTGATGCCCCAGCCCAGACCCACCACGCAGGCGTCGACAAAGCTCTGCGCCGATGCAATCCAGTGGTTGG
>JAYUXO010000506.1:0-15037 GCA_043753505.1 Comamonadaceae bacterium | reverse complement strand
GCTATTGATTCAATAGCAAATCAAGTGCCCGGCCGGTCACGCCTTCGGTGCGTTTTGCCCCAGCGCAATCTTCAGCAGGTCGGCCACCGTGTTGGCGTTGAGTTTTTCCATGATGTTGGCGCGGTGCGCTTCCACCGTTTTGATGCTGATGCCCAGGTCGTCGGCAATCTGCTTGTTCAGGCGACCCGCGACGATGCGCTCCAGCACTTGCGCTTCGCGGCCCGTGAGTTTGGCCAGCAGCGCGTCGCGGCTGGCGGCGCTTTGGTGATCCGAGAAAGCGGCTTTGGCATGCTCCAGCATGCGCTCCACCACGGCGACCAACTGCTCTTCCTTGAATGGCTTCTGGATAAAGTCCATCGCGCCTTTTTTCATGGTGTCCACCGCCATGGGCACGTCACCGTGGCCGGTGATGAACACGATGGGCAGGGGCGACTTGCGCTCAATCAGCTTGTCCTGCAAATCCAGCCCGGTCATGCCACCCATGCGGATGTCCACGATCAGGCAGGCCACCTCGCGCGGGTCGTAGCGCTGCATGAACGTTTCGCCAGAATCAAAGCAACGCACCCGGTAATCTTTACCTTCGAGCAGCCACTGCAGCGAGTCGCGCACGGCCTCATCGTCGTCTACCACGTAAATCGTGCCTTTTTTGGGGATCAAGCTCATGGGGGTGCTTTCAAGAGGACTTTAAAGAGGACATCTGCAGGGTATTCAACGGGGTGGTGCCAACCGATTTTGCAGTTTCGGGTTTTTCGCCATCCGCTTCAACTGTGGCTATTGATTTTGTAGCGTCAGACACCGGAATCCAGAAGGAAAAACGACAACCGACCACCTGCGCAGCATTGTAGATGTTCTCCGCCCGCATACGCCCCTGGTGCGACTCCACAATGGTGCGGCACAAATTCAGGCCAATGCCCATGCCTTCTGCCTTGGTGGAGAAAAACGCTTCATACAACCGCTCCATCACCTCGGGTGCCAGGCCGCGCCCGGTGTCCAGTACCGAAAACTCCACCACGGCCTGGCCATCCATCTGTTTGGGCAACACGCGCAGCTCCACATTGCGATTGGCGCTGGGTCGCTGAGCCAAATCAATCGACTCGGCCGCGTTCTTCATTAAATTCACCAGCACTTGCTCGATCAGGATGGTGTCAACATCCAGAGCGGGCAGGCGCGCGGCCACGTAATGCGACAGCCGCACATTGCGCCGGCGCAGCTCAATTTCAGCCAGCTCCAGCGCTTCGGCCACGATGCTGGACACGTCGGCCGGGGCACGGTTGGGCTCGCTGCGTTTCACAAAACTCCTGATTCGCTGAATGATCTGGCCGGCACGCTGGGCCTGGTGGGCGGTTTTTTCCAGCGCCATCAGTAAATCGTCATCGGTGATCTGTTTGGACTTGATGCGCGAGACCATGCCATTGCAGTAATTGTTGATGGCGGTCAGCGGTTGGTTCAGCTCATGCGCCACGCTGGACGCCATCTCGCCCATGGTGATCAGGCGGCTGGCCGATTGGGCCCGCTCGGCTTGCGCGGCAGACTGCTCCTCGGCCACACGCCGGGGCGTGATGTCGGTCGCAATCACCATCTGCGCCAGCCGCCCGTCCACCCAGTTCAGATAACGCGAGCGCACCTCAATCCATTTGCCCAGCTCGGTGACAAAAATCTCGGCATTGCCCGACTGCGCGGTGGTCAGCGCGCCGGTGGGCAGGCCCACAAACGAGTCCACCTCGTCCAGCGATTCGTCGCTGGGGGTCTGCTGCGGCATCCCGGCCTGCGCCACCATTTGCAGGTGCCCCGAGGTCTGAGTGCCAAACCACAGGCGGTACAACTTGTTGGCAAACAGCAGCTCCTCGCTGCCCAGCGGCGCCACCGACACGGCGGCGTCCAGCGCTTCCAGCACCGTGGTGAAGCGCTCATACGACGCCGAGAGTTGTTCGCGAATGCGGTTGGGCTCGGTGATATCGGTCATGGAGGTGACCCAGCCGGTTTGTTTGCCCACTGCGTCAATCAAGGGCGACATGTACAGCCGCGCATCAAAGTGCGTGCTGTCTTTGCGCTTGACGCGCACCTGCGAGCCGCCCTGGCTGGCATCGCGACCTTTCAACTGGTCTTCCAGTTTGGCGCTCAGTGCGTCGCGGTCGCTCTTTGGCCAGTAAGGAAACGGCGGTGTGCGGCCTACCAGCTCAGCTTCAGTCCACCCCGTCATCTGGCAAAACGCTGCGTTCACATACGTGATGCGCCCCTGCATGTCCATCGCGCGCATACCGGTGAGCATGGAATTTTCCATTGCGCGGCGAAAGTTGGTTTCTGACACCAATGCTTGCTGGGTTTGCATACGCCTGCGCGTGTGGCGCCAATTGCCCACCAACATCCAAACGGTGAGGGCGCTCAGGGCACCCACCAGCCAGAACAAGGCGCTGCCCACCACGCCCTGCGAGGTGCGGTAGCCCTGGGCGCGCAGCATCAACCCATTGCCAACAGGTGATACCGGCACCTCGTATTCGTTGATGGGTTCGGCCCAGGGCAAGAGCTGCGTGGCGGGGTTGCGCGGTGGCACCGTCTGACCCGCCAGCACTTGGCTTTTTGCGTCCAGCAATGCCACCGCGTATTTGGCCGCCACTTCCGAGGGCACGGCATAACGCATCAGCCCGTCCATCGAATACTCGCCCAAAATCACCCCGGCAAATTTGCCTTGAAGTGAAAACGGAATATGCAGTTGCAACAGCCCCGTGTTGTCTGGCCCCGGCACGGGTTGCGAATACACCGGCTGCTGCAAGTCACGCGAGAGTCTGTAGATGCTCTCGGTATCGCCCACACCCAGCACCTGCCCGGCCACGCGTGTCTGCAAGGCACTCACACTGGGCGCGCCGTAGCTGGCCATGATGCGGCGGCGCTCGTCAATCCAGCTGATGGTGTGTAACTCGGGGTATTGGCTGACCAGTGACTCGGCCCGGCCCATGAACTCTTCAAAGTCAATGTCTTTGTTGGACGCATCGCGCGCCAGCCGCATCAACTGCTCCTGACGCTCCAGCAGCCGCAGCCGCACCCGCTGCTGCGCATATTCCACATCCCGCTTGACGGCCTCCTGCTCCCGCTGTGTTTCCTCGTTGCGTAGATACCAGAAAGCCGAGGCAATGGCCGCCAGAAACAACACTACCGCCGCCAGCGGTGCCAGCATGGCAAACCGGTCTTGCGAGGGCGCGCTTTGATTGCGCCACCAACTGCGCCAACCGCGCAGGGCGTGCGCTCTCGCAAGGGAATCGGGGAGCAGGGATTCGGGGCCAGACATGGAGGCAGTGTAGGTGAGCAGGTGAAAGCGTGGGCACTATGTTTTTGATAGCTGCTTGAGCAGTATTTAAAAGGGCTACAGGCCTATTTGACCAGTAAATTAACTGAATTGATTATAATTTCATTATGTGAAAACGTAAAACACCATTTGAAATTTAACTCTTTTTATGCAAAAATAGAGGCCATGCCCTAACGTCGGGCTAAATTACGTCAGCCTTACTTCATCCCCAACGTCACACATCACGCTTTCAGGAGACAAAACCATGTCAGCCATGCCCCACGCGCTGTTTGCTGCAGCCGCGCACAACCCGAACGACCCCAAAGACACCGATGCGCTGGAAACCCGCGAGTGGATTGATGCGCTGTCTGCCGTTATTTCCAACGCCGCCACCAACGCCGAGGGCCGCGCCCGCGCTCACTTTTTACTGGAGCAATTGCTCGAACAAGCCCGGCAGGAAGGCATTGACCTGCCGTTTTCGGCCACCACCGGCTATGTGAACACCATCGAGCCGCAGGACGAGGAAATTTGCCCCGGCAACCTGGAAATCGAGGAACGGCTGCGCGCTTACATGCGCTGGAATGCCATGGCCATGGTGGTCAAGGCCAACCGGCACAACCCGGCTGACGGCGGCGACCTGGGCGGGCACATTGGCTCGTTTGCCTCGCTGGCCAACATGTTTGGCGCGGGCTTTAACCACTTCTGGCATGCCGAGAGCGAGAACCATGGTGGCGACTGCCTGTATATCCAGGGCCACGTGTCACCCGGTGTGTATGCCCGGGCTTACCTGGAAGGGCGACTGACCGAAGAGCAACTGTTGAACTTCCGCCAGGAGGTTGATGGCAAGGGCCTTTCCAGCTACCCGCACCCCAAGCTGATGCCGCAGTTCTGGCAGTTCCCCACCGTGTCCATGGGCCTGGGGCCGTTGATGGCGATTTACCAGGCGCGGTTTTTGAAGTATCTGCATGCGCGCGGCATTGCCAACACCGAGAACCGCAAGGTCTGGGTGTTTTGCGGTGACGGTGAGATGGACGAGGTGGAAAGCCTGGGCGCCATCGGCCTGGCTGCGCGCGAGAATCTGGACAACCTGATCTTCGTCATCAACTGCAACCTGCAGCGGCTGGACGGACCGGTGCGCGGCAACAGCAAGATCGTGCAGGAGCTGGAAGGCGAGTTCCGTGGCTCTGGCTGGAACGTCATCAAACTGCTGTGGGGCAGCAACTGGGATGCGCTGCTGGCCCGCGACAAAGACGGTGCCCTGCGCAAAATCATGATGGAGACCAACGACGGCGACTTCCAGTCGTTCAAGGCCAACGACGGTGCCTACGTGCGCAAACACTTTTTCGGCCGTGACCCGCGTACCCTGGAGATGGTGGCCAAGATGAGCGACGACGACATCTGGAACCTGCGCCGCGGCGGGCACGACCCGCAAAAGGTGTACGCCGCCTATCACAAAGCCGTCAACCACAAAGGCCAGCCTACCGTGCTGCTCATCAAGACTGTCAAGGGTTTTGGCATGGGCAAGATTGGCGAGGGAAAAAACACGGTGCACCAGACCAAAAAGCTGGGCGACGAAGACATCAAGGCCTTTCGCGACCGCTTCAACATTCCGATTCCCGACAGCGAATTGTCCAAGTTGCCGTTTTACAAACCGGCCGACGACACGCCAGAAATGCAATACCTGCATGCGCGCCGCAAGGCCCTTGGCGGCTACCTGCCCAAGCGCCGTGTGCAGGCCGACGAGCAGTTCACCGTGCCCGCGCTGGACACCTTCAAAGCTGTGTTGGAGCCTACCGCTGAAGGCCGCGAAATCAGCACCACGCAGGCCTATGTGCGCTTCTTGACGCAGCTGTTGCGCGACCAGGCCCTGGGCCCGCGCGTGGTGCCCATTCTGGTAGACGAGGCCCGCACGTTTGGCATGGAAGGCTTGTTCCGCCAGATCGGCATTTACAACCCGGCGGGCCAGCAATACACACCGGTCGATAAAGACCAGGTGATGTACTACAAGGAAGATAAGAAAGGCCAGATCCTGCAAGAGGGCATCAACGAAGCGGGCGGCATGAGCAGCTGGATCGCGGCGGCCACGTCGTATTCCACGAGCAACCGCATCATGGTGCCGTTTTACGTGTACTACTCGATGTTTGGCTTCCAGCGCGTTGGCGATTTGGCCTGGGCCGCGGGTGACATGCAGGCACGCGGTTTCCTGCTCGGCGGCACTTCGGGCCGCACGACTTTGAACGGCGAAGGCTTGCAGCACGAAGACGGCCACAGCCACATTTTGGCGGGCACGATTCCCAACTGCATCTCGTATGACCCCACCTTTGCCCACGAGGTCGGCGTCATCCTGCACCACGGTTTGAAGCGTATGGTGGAAAAGCAGGACAACGTGTTTTATTACCTCACGCTGCTGAATGAAAATTATCCGATGCCGGGGCTGACGGCGGGCACCGAGGAGCAGATCATCAAAGGCATGTACCTCTGCAAGGAAGGCCCCGTGTTACCGAAGGGCACCTTCGATGTCGCGACTCCGAGGGTCCAGCTTTTGGGCTCTGGCACCATCCTGCGCGAATCCATCGCCGCCCAAAACTTGCTGGAAAAAGACTGGGGCGTAGCCGCCGACGTCTGGAGCTGCCCCAGCTTCAACGAGCTGACCCGCGACGGGCAAGACTGCGAGCGCTACAACTTGCTGCACCCCACGGACACGCCGCGCACCAGCTTTGTAGAAAAGCAATTGGCCCCACACACAGGCCCGGTGGTCGCGTCCACCGACTACATGAAGGCCTACGCCGAGCAGATTCGCCCGTTCGTACAGGCATCGGCAAAAGGTGGCCGCACCTACAAAGTGCTGGGTACTGACGGTTTTGGCCGCAGCGACTTCAGGAGCAAGCTGCGCGAGCACTTTGAGGTGAACCGCCATTTCATCGTGGTGGCTGCGTTGAAAGCGCTGAGTGAAGACGGCACGGTGCCAGTTTCCAAGGTGGCTGAGGCGATTGCCAAATACGGCATCAAGGCAGACAAAATGAATCCTCTTTACGCCTGATCGGAGCACCCCATGGCATTGGTAGAAGTACAAGTTCCCGATATTGGCGACTTTGATGAAGTGACCGTGATCGAGCTGCTGGTCAAACCCGGCGACACGGTCAAGGCCGAGCAATCGCTGATCACGGTGGAGTCCGATAAAGCGTCGATGGAGATTCCATCGGCGGCGGCGGGTGTGGTCAAAGAGTTGCGTGTCAAGCTGGGTGACAAGGTCAAGCAGGGGTCGCTCGTCGTGATGCTTGAAAGCACCGCGACGAGCTCCCCTTCGGGGCAAAACGGCTCACCCCCACCCCAACCCTCCCCCGTCCCGGTGGAGGGAGCAAAACCCTTTCCTTCAGCCGTTTCAGAGGCAAAACCCGCAGTAGCCCAAGTCAATACTGCTCAAGCAGCTATCACAACTGTAGCAACGACATCAGGCCCCATTGAAGTGCGGGTACCTGACATCGGCGACTTCAAGGACGTGTCCGTCATCGAAGTGCTGGTCAAACCCGGCGACACCATCAAGCTGGAGCAGTCGCTGATCACTGTTGAATCAGACAAAGCCTCGATGGAGATTCCGTCGGGCGCGGCGGGGGTTTTGACGTCCCTGGCCGTGAAGGTGGGGGATGTGGTGAATATTGGTGATCTGTTGGGGGTGTTGGAAGGTGTTGCAACTGCCAGCCCCTCACCCCAGCCCTCTCCCCATAAAGACGAGGGAGCAAAACCCGTGTTGGCGAGTGCAGCTCCTGACTTACTCCCTGTCCCGCACGCGAAGCCGGAGGCTTCGCTTCCAGGTGCGGGAGAGGGCAGGGGTGAGGGCCACAGCGCACCAACCCCTTCCCCAACCGTACAACCCCACAACCCCACAGAAACCACCACAAACCTCCCTCATGCCAGCCCTTCCATCCGCAAGTTCGCGCGGGAGTTGGGCGTGCCGCTGGGCGAGGTCAAAGGCACAGGCATCAAAGGCCGCATCACCGAAGCTGACGTACAAGCCTTCACCCAAGCCGTCATGGCCGGCACCTTGCAAACCAAGGCCATTGCCGCAGCCACGCCCGCCAAAACCGGCGGCGGTGGTGGCGAGCTCAACCTGCTGGCCTGGCCCAAAGTCGACTTCACCAAATTCGGCCCCACAGAGCGCAAAGAGTTGTCGCGCATCAAGAAAATCAGCGGTGCCAACCTGCACCGCAACTGGGTGGTGATTCCCCACGTCACCAACCACGACGATGCCGACATCACCGAACTGGAAGCCTTCCGCGTCAGCACCAACAAAGAGAATGAAAAGAGTGGCTTGAAGGTCACCATGCTGGCCTTCCTCATCAAAGCCTGCGTGTCCGCGCTGAAGAAATTCCCCGACTTCAACAGTTCGCTGGATGGTGATCAGCTGGTGCTGAAACAGTACTTTCACATCGGCTTTGCCGCCGACACGCCCAACGGCCTGGTTGTGCCCGTCATCAAGGACGCGGACAAAAAAGGCGTGCTGGCCATCAGCAAGGAAATGGGTGAGCTGGCCGGTAAAGCGCGCGAGGGCAAGTTGACCCCAGCCGAGATGAGCGGTGCCTGCTTCACCATCAGCAGCTTGGGCGGCATTGGCGGGCGCTATTTCACCCCCATCATCAACGCGCCGGAAGTGGCCATTCTGGGTGTCTGCAAAAGCAATATGGAACCGGTGTGGGACGGCGAAAAGTTTGTGCCGCGTTTGATGTTGCCCTTGAGCTTGAGCTGGGACCACCGGGTGATTGATGGGGCCAGTGCGGCGCGCTTCAACGCTTATCTGGGCCAGATACTGGGTGACTTCCGCAGGGTGCTGCTGTGACAGGGCTGTCTTTGCCAACTCCCTTGGAGTTACCCCTTCCCCTGTCGGGGGAAGGCAGGGATGGGGGCCTGAGCGCTACATCGGCTCATCAGTGTGACCACGCCGCAGCCCCCATCCCACCCTTCCCCCAGCGGGGGAAGGAGCCAACTGCATGACCACCGTCGTTGTCGTCAAAAAATCCGGCCAGGTCGCCATCGCAGCAGACGGGCTGGTGACCTTTGGCGACACGCGTCTGGCCCATCGCTTCGAGAACAACAGCAAGATCATTCCGGTGCAAGCCGTCGGTGGCCTGAGCTACATCGGCGCGGCGGGCACTGTGGCGCACTTTCCGGCCATACGCAAAGCCCTGGCCCTGCTGCCGCCCGAGAAGCTTTTGCTGCATAGCAAAGACGAGGTCTACGACACGTTTTTGCAGCTGCACCCGGTGCTGAAAGACAAGTTCTTTTTGCAAACCAAAGAAGAAGACAGCGACCCGTATGAGTCCAGCCAGTTCAGCACCGTGATTGCCAATTCAAGTGGCATTTACGGCCTGTACAGCTACCGCGAAGTGTTCGAGTTCAAGGAGTTCTGGGGCATTGGCTCCGGCCGCGGCTTTGCGCTGGGTGCGATGCACGCGCTGTATGCCAAAGCCAAAACCGCCCGCGAAATAGCTGAAGCGGGTGTGCTGGCAGGCTGCGAATTCGACCGCAATTCGGCGGGACCGGTGGAGGTGTTCACCGTGAAGCTTTCGGGGAAATGACGCGCCGTTGGCGCATGACCTTTGCCGCTCGCGCGGCTTTTTATGAAAGATGACAGAAAGACTGTTCTGCTGGGATTTCGTCATGCGCCAACGGCGTGTCATGCAAGCGCAGCGAGCGGTCATTCGTCATCAGGAGAAACAAGATGCAAACAATAGAAATCAAAGTTCCAGACATCGGCGATTTTTCAGAAGTCACCGTTATCGAGTTGCTGGTCAAACCCGGCGACACCATCAAAGCCGAGCAGTCGCTTGTCACCGTGGAGTCCGATAAGGCTTCGATGGAAATCCCGTCCAGCCATGCAGGCGTGGTCAAGAATTTGGTGGTCAAGCTGGGCGACAAAGTGGCTGAAGGCACGGTTTTGCTCACGCTGGAGGCTGCCGAAGCCGACATTTCCAAGCCAAATCAGCCGTCATCCCAAGCAAATACTGCTCAAGCAGCTATCAATATAGTAGCGCCAACTGTGCCCCAGTTATTGCCCCCTCTTGCTCTGGGAGAGGGCAAGGGTGAGGGCTCCCCGACCTCAGCCCCGGTTTCTACTCCAGCCACCACCTTCACAGGCACCGCAGACCTCACCTGCGACCTCGTCGTCCTGGGCGCAGGCCCCGGCGGCTATAGCGCTGCCTTCCGCGCGGCAGACCTGGGCCTGAAAGTCGTGCTCGTTGAGCGCTACGCCACCTTGGGCGGCGTGTGCCTGAACGTCGGCTGCATCCCCAGCAAAGCCTTGCTGCACGTGGCCGCGGTGATGGACGAGGTCCAGCACTTTGCCGACCTGGGTATCAGCTACACCGCCCCGCTGATCGACCGCGCCAAGCTCCTGGCCCACAAAAATAAAGTGGTCGGCAAGCTCACCGGCGGCTTGGCCGCCATGGCCAAGATGCGCAAAATCACTGTGGTGCGCGGCCTGGGCCAGTTTGTGGGTGCCAATCACCTGCAAGTGCAGGAAACGTCAGGCGACGCGCAGGTGCAAACAGGCAAAGCTCAAACCATCCAGTTCAAGCGCTGCATCATCGCCGCCGGTTCGCAAGCTGTGCGCCTGCCGTTCATGCCCGTGGATGAACGCGTTGTGGACTCTACCGGTGCGCTGGCCATGGGCCACAACCCCGAGCGCATGTTGATTCTGGGCGGCGGCATCATCGGCCTGGAAATGGGCACGGTCTATTCCTCACTCGGTGCCCGGCTGGACGTGGTGGAAATGATGGACGGCCTGATGCAGGGCGCTGACCGCGATCTGGTCAAGGTCTGGCAAAAAATGAACGCCAAGCGCTTTGACAACATCATGTTGAAAACCAAAACAGTTTCAGCCAAAGCCACGCCCGCAGGCATTGAAGTGACCTTTGAAAACGCAGACGGAAGTCCGGGTGCGCCATCTCCGCAAACCTACGACCTGGTGCTGCAAGCCGTAGGTCGTACGCCTAACGGCAAGAAGCTCGACGCCGAAAAAGCCGGCGTGGCGGTAACAGACCGCGGCTTCATCAACGTCGACATCCAGATGCGCACCAACCAGCCCCACATCTTCGCCATCGGCGACATCGTCGGCCAACCCATGCTGGCCCACAAAGCCGTGCACGAGGCGCATGTGGCGGCCGAAGTGATTGCGGGAGAACTGCAAGGCAACAAAGAACTGGCCAGCGCCGCGTTCAACGCCAGAGTGATCCCATCAGTGGCCTACACCGACCCGGAGATCGCCTGGGTCGGCCTGACAGAAGACCAGGCCAAAGCGCAAGGCATCAAGGTCAAGAAAGGCTTGTTCCCGTGGAGCGCATCAGGCCGCGCCATCGCCAATGGCCGCGATGAAGGCTTTACCAAGCTCCTGTTTGACGACAGCGAGTCAGCTCATGGCCATGGCAAGATTCTGGGCGGCGGCATCGTGGGCACGCATGCTGGCGACATGATTGGTGAGGTGGCTCTGGCCATTGAGATGGGTGCCGACGCGGTGGATATCGGCAAGACCATTCACCCGCACCCGACGCTGGGCGAAAGCATCGGCATGGCGGCTGAAGTGGCGCATGGGAGTTGCACGGATCTGCCGCCGGTGCGCAAGTAGACCAAGTTTCCCCCGACAAGGCCCGAACCGTCATTGGTTCGGGCTTTTCGCATTACCTGTGCGCGGTGCATTGGCTCGATACCGTGCTTGCAGAGCTATCACTGCCGCATCGAGTCCTGATGAAAGAAGTCGCGTGAGTGGATGTGGTGCGCTACAGCCATGCCATGAACCTGCCCGTGCCAGGCATTGAAAGCCATATGCCGCATTGACGACCCTGCAAACGCAGCAGCAAGGCCAACGACTGCAATTTGCGCACTGCGATCTGTCGGCTTATTCGGTTTTTGAACGTGCATTCATTCAAGGCCGTGCGCGCGGCATTGCCTTGTCCCTGCTGCATCAGCCGCCCAGCAAGCCTTGAATGATGTCGACGATCAGGTTGTTTTGCTGTTGCACCAGCACGATGTCACCGCCGATGCGGGCATAACGGTAGCCGTAAGGGACAGGTGGTAGCTGCACTATCACAGGCTGAGGCACTGCGTAGATCGTGACGCCTGTTGGCACTGGCCGGCCAACCACCCAGTTACGGGCCTGGCCGGGGGGCGTACAGCCATTGTTCTTTTTTGCCAGACCTGGGGGACATTTTTTGCCGTTCGAGTAGTTTTGCACGTAGTACTCGCGGACCACCGTGCGCTGCTGGTCGTTGAAGTAAGTGCCGGGCTGGATCTCTTTGCGTTCGCGCTTTTCGGCTTTTTTGTACTCTTTGGCTTCCCGTTTGTCCTGCTTCGCCTCAAACTTCTGGGCATGCTTGCCATTGCCTTTGCCCTGATCGTCGTTATCGTCTTTTCCCTTTGAAAGGGCGGGCCCGGCAAGCAGCAGTGAGGTTATGGCCAATGCCCCAATGCGTTGGGTATATGAGAAATATGTCATGAGGTGTTTCCTGGGCCGAAGTGGGTGAGCTACAAGGTTCTCACCATTGCTTAAATCCCCGTGTAGGACGGCTCCCCGCGTGAATCTGGGTGTTTTTCCTATGCCAACGCCCGGATTATTGCCTCCCCTCACAACCTAAAAGGCCTCGAAGAAGTTTTTATACGCTGCGCAATACCCTTCTGGGTCAGCCATGGGGGCCATAGCCATGGTGGTCAGGTCTGGTCAGGTCTTGAAATATCACATGACACGTTTTGACCGCTCTCAATTCCATAGCTGCCTGAGCAGTTAGTACCTGGTCGGGAGCTTCATTTGTCATCAACAGCAGCCCGTCTGCCTCTGCAGCGAGCCCAAACTGCATTTCTCGCATTGGCGGCTTTGTTCAGGGCAGACAGGGCTACGGCCAGCTCCGTTTCATCACGCAGGCTGGTTCCCATCCGTTTGGCCATTTCGGTGTGGGTGATGTTGGCCTTTTGCATGGCTTAGGCAAACTACCAAGCGATGCTGCTGGCAAGCCATTCAAATTAAAAATGACTGACCGGAGCTGGCAAAACATACAAAACCCAAGCTCTACAACCCGCGCCATCCTGAGCGCACGCGCTAGACCAAGCCATAGCCGACCATTTCGAGACTTGGCATGAATTCGCCAGCGCAGGCCAGTCCGACGGCCAGGGTGACCACCACACACCCAAGCCCTGTGTCCGCAAGGCCTTTCGCAAATATCTCGAATGCGGCATCTTTGCGCATGGCTTTGCCTGCGCCCGCTGTGGCGACTGCGGCCACGACTACTTCATCGCCTTCTCCTGCAAAGGCTCGGGCGTGCACCCTTCGTGCAACACCCGGCGCATGGTGGCGGCAGCGTCAGACTTGACGGATCACGTCTTTCCCCGCCTGCGGGTGCGGCAAATGTGGACAGGGCGACCCTGCACATCGGCGCAGTCGCCTTCATTCACCGGTCAGGCGGCGATGGCGGTTGCCTCAGCCTTGCGTGCAACACGGCGTGCAGCGTTCGAGGTGTCAGTGGCGCTGTCGGCGACGGCACTCACGATTTGGTCGCCGGTCGTCTGGATCTTGCGGGCCACACGGCGTGCGGCCTTCGAGGTGTCGGTTGCGGTGTCGGCAACGGCACTGACCAAGTGCTCGCCAGTATTCTGGATTTTGCGCGCCACACGGCGTGCAGCGTTTGAAGTCTCGGTGGCGGTTTCGGCAATCATCGTGCTGGCCTTGCGCGTGGCCGCCTTGGTGATGCGTTTGCGCGTCGCCCCGGCTTTGCGGGTTGTGGCCTTCAATTTGAGTGTGGCCAGGGCCTTGGCAGGCATTTCTTTGCCAGAGACGCGTTTGACCAGTTCACTGCTTCCTTCTTCGATGCGTTCGGCAACCTTGATCACCAGTTCAGCAGCCGGCATGGCGACGCGGCCCAGCCCTGCCAGTCCGTTAAAGTTGGCGGCACGGTCGATTCGTTCAGCGTTCGCTGCCATCAGGCTCACGCCTTTGGTAGCCAGATCCACAGCGACGCCAACGGCCGCTTGAGCCTGATCGGTGCCGAAGTGCACGCCCTTGACACAATAGCTGCTGACGCGTTGCTGGGAATTGATCATGTTCGAGCGCAGGTCCTCGCGAAGTGCTGCCGCACCGCGGTTGACGACGGTCGCAAAGCGCTGGTCGACAAACCCGGCGACGCGCTCACCGCCGAAGCGATAGGTATTGATAACGTTGGTTGCGGTGATGCCGCAGGTCGTAACGACCTCGGTGGCGACGCTGGAAAGGTTTTTGTGGGACATGTGAAATTCCTTTGATTTGGGTGGAACCGACCTGACTACAGGGTTGCTTCTCGCAATCCGCTCCGTACCAGGAATGACGTTCAGTGTCATCGCAAGTGCTAGAGCAGACACCTCAATTCAAGGGTTTTTCTCTAGACCATGCTCTCTATCGAGCGAATCGCATCCATTGATTTGGGCTCACTCCACGCATTCGCGCCTGACACATCAGGGGCGATGCGTTTGCGACTGGCCACAAAGCACGCGTCATGCAACTGAGGAAACTGTATGGCAACAAAGAGCTGGCCCCTGCCGTCTTCAACGCCCGAGTCATCCCCAGCGTGGTCTACACCGACCGGAGATCGCCGGGGTTGGCCTGACCGAAGACCAGGCCAAGGCGCAGGGCATCAAGGTCAAGAAGGGCCTGTTCCCCTGTAGCGCCTCTGGACGGGCGATTGCCAATGGGCGCGATGAAGGCTTCACCAAGCTGTTGTTTGGATGACAGCGAGTCAGCGGATTCGAACGGCCATGGCCATGGCCGGGCCACGGAAAGATCCCGGGCGGCGGCATCGTCGGCACGCATGCGGGCGATGTACATGGCTAGGCTGGATCTGGTCGTTGAGATGGGTGCCGACGCGGTGGACATCGGCAAGACGATTCATCCGCATCCGACATTAGGCGAGAGCATCGGCATGGCGGCTGAGGGGGCGCATGGGAGTTGCACGTATTTGCCGCCGGTGCGCAAGTGAACAGCAGGTGCGCTTTTCACCCTTGGGAGTAAGACTTGTCCACACTGCCAGAAAACGCCTTTCTTGCTGCTTACCGCCAGAACTTTCCGGAGCGGTTCAGTTGGATGGCCCGTCGCAACAGCCTGTTTGCCAGTGCCACAACCGAAAAAAAAAGTGCTGATCGACTTGGCAGATTGGTATGCAGCGCAGCGCTTCGAGTTGATCTGCAAGCCCAACATCTTTTCTGAGAGCGCCACCGCGATGGTTTTCAGGCACATGGCCTGGATGGCGGCCATCATGGATGGGAGCCCGTGCGCTCGCCTGGCTGGGCGGCCCGATCGGCCGGAATTCGCAGCTGATGTATTGTTGGAAGCAGTTCGCAACGCAGGCTGGGTCGCTACGGAAAAAATGAAGTGAAGCGCCTGAGCCATTGACCCGCTTACTTGATTCATCCTGCGATCAACTGTGGCACTGGATTCAAGAGTCCTTGCAATCGGGGGCCGCTCAAGAAGACTTGCGCGACAGGCTCGACAGCTTGTTCCGTTACGGCAATCCCAAGAGCCCTTACTGGGTCGAGTTACCGGCGTGTTCATTGTTAGCCGTTGAGTCAGTTTCGCTTGATGAGCAAGCAAGCGTATTGGCTTACGCATCGGTACAGGTTGTTTTCTACAGCGCCCCAGACTCTCCCGCCGCCATCCGCGCCATGGAACTATTTAGGGACTGTCTCGCGCACCGAATTCTCAAGGCTGACACAGTCGGGGAGCTATTAGAAGCAGCGATTGGCGCCGCA
>JAYUXO010000505.1:0-2459 GCA_043753505.1 Comamonadaceae bacterium | reverse complement strand
CCATTCTGCAAGGGCGCGACCTGCAAGCTTGCGCCCAGACCGGCTCGGGAAAGACGGCTGCTTTCGCCCTTCCTTTGCTACAAAAAATGAAGCTGCTTGAGCAGCAAATACAAGGGCGAAAGCCTCATTTGGCACTTATTCTGGTGCCCACCCGCGAACTGGCGGCCCAGGTGGGGCAGGTGCTGCGTGACCTGGCCCAGAGACAAGCTGTGTCAAAGCCAGTGCGCGTTGCCATCGTGTTCGGTGGCGTTTCCATCAACCCGCAAATGATGCGGCTGCGCGGCGGTGCCGACGTGGTCGTGGCCACACCGGGCCGCTTGCTCGACTTGGTGGCGCACAACGCGCTGAGCCTTTCCGACGTGCAGACGCTGGTGCTCGACGAAGCCGACCGCCTGCTGGATCTTGGATTTGCCGACGAACTGAACCGTGTGCTGGCTCTGCTGCCAGCTCAGCGGCAAACCTTGCTGTTTTCCGCCACCTTCCCCCCTGCCGTACAGGCGCTGGCAGCAGGTTTGCTACGCGACCCGGTGCACATCGACATTGCCAACACACCGCACACCACGCCCGCCATCACCCAGCGCGCCATTGCAGTCGATGCCGCCAAGCGCACCCAGCTGCTGCGCCATCTGTTCAAAACCAATGGCTGGCAGCGCGTGCTGGTGTTCGTGGCCACCAAATTCGCCGCCGACACCGTGGCCGAAAAACTCTACAAAAACAGCATCTTCGCCACCCCGTTTCACGGCGAGCTGAGCCAGGGCGCACGCACCCAGGTGCTGGCTGAGTTCAAGGCCGAGCGCTGGGAAGTGGTGGTCACCACCGACCTGGCCAGCCGCGGCATTGACATTGCGCAACTACCCGTGGTCATCAACTACGACCTGCCCCGCAGCCCCACCGACTACATCCACCGCATCGGACGCACCGGCCGCGCAGGCGAGCCCGGCCTGGCCATCAGCTTTGTGACCGCCGACAACGAAGCGCACTTTGCCTTGATCGAAAAACGCAACGGTCTGGCGCTGGTGCGCGAGCAGATTGAAGGTTTTGAGCCGACCGACGCGCCCATACAACAGGCGGTAGACGTGGCTTCCGTGCCGGGCACCGGCGGCATCAAGGGCAAGCGTCCCAGCAAGAAAGACAGGCTACGGGCGGCGGCTGCAAGCTCGGATTGATGTGGCATCGAAAACGGCACCACAACAAACTACTCAAGATCGGACGACCCAAAGACCTCGCGGATTGTTCGTGTTTCCGGCAGGATGTACACCACGCCGTTGGTGCCCGTAAATGCGGGGCTGACCAGCGATTCGTAAAATCTCACAGGCACATTGATGCAGCCAAACGTGATCCGGTTGTCGTCCGGCGTGAGGCTCTTCAGGCGTTGTCCACGTCGCTCGCTTGGCTTTCCTGGCACCACGCGGTGAAGCGAGAGCGCAGAGTCGTAATCCACCCACAGCAACTCCTGGCCGTGAATGTCCCGGTGCAAAGAGGCGATGAAGCGCCCCGCTGGAGTGGTTCGCTCGTGCGGGAGAATTTTGGAAAGTTCGCGCGTGCCGATGTCTGGTGTGGAATCGTCGCCGCGCGCCAGACCCAACAGCACGGGCGCTGCGCCTTGTAGCTGCCCATTGACATCAAACATCAGTGCTCTGCTATGAACCTTGTCGATGATCATGAAGGGCATGCCCTGGTTGTCTGCGGTGTCCACGATCCAGTTTGCAACCTTCAGCGCCTGGGGGGAAGCCCGCTCAAGGCCAAAGTTGGCCCGTCGGGTTTTTTGCATGCCAGGGGCAGCCGGTTTTGTTGTGGCGGGCGCTGCGGCGACAGCAGCTGTCTGGAAAACCTGAACGGAATCCCCGGCGGCCCTCGCCAGTTTCCAGACACAACTGGCCGACACCAGCAGCACACACGCGGCACCCAATCGGCAGTTAGCCCGCATGTTCAGTCGGGGCAGCGTAGGGCTGCGCTTCTTGGCGGCATGTCGACAGGGCCGCCTGCGGATCAGTTACGGGCAGGCTTGGGCACATATTGCGGCGCGATGTACGGCACAGGCGCTTTGGGCGGCTGGACGATCACCTGTGGCGCAGGCGGCGTGATCGGTATCACCGTCGGTGCCACCACTACTTTTTCCTGCACGACCAGGAAGACATTGTCGGCATACCCCGTCGCCGCAGGCATCAGGCCCGCGGGGTACACGCTGACCGGCACAGGGCTGTCCAACCCGGTCAGGAACGCGTACGGAGAGACAGAAGAACCTGCTGAGACGGGTGGCGGCGCTGGTATCTGTATCGATACCGGTGGTGGCGGTGGCAGCGGTGGTGGTGGTGGTGGCAGCGGTGGTGGTGGTGGTGGCAGCGGTGGTGGTGGTGGTGGTGGCAGCGGTGGTGGTGGTGGTGGCAGCGGTGGTGGTGGTGGTGGTGGTGGTGGTGGTGGTGGTGGCAGCGGTGGTGGTGGTGGTGGTGGTGGTGGTG
>JAYUXO010000504.1:0-2464 GCA_043753505.1 Comamonadaceae bacterium | reverse complement strand
ATGCGTTCTTGCGGTTTGCCATCAGCCTCAAACGCCAGCACCAGCACCGTTTGCGGGCCGGTAGACAGCAAATCGGCCACTTGACCCAAAGCCACGCCTTCACGGTTGAACACCTCCAGGCCCAGCAAATCGACCCAGTAATACTCGTCGGTGGCCGCCGTGGGAAAACTGGTGCGCGGCACAAAAATACGGGCACCACGCAAGGCTTCGGCCGCTGTGCGGTCATCTACTTCCTGCGCGTGCGCGACGACGGTTCCTGAGTGGTCCTTGGCCTCGCGCACGCGCAGCAAAGCCACGCCGTCAAAAGTTTTCAAGCCTTTTTCAGTGGGCAGCAAATACCAGCGTTTAGAAGAAAAAAGCGCCTCGGGCGAGGCGCTGTAGGGCAAGACTTTGAACCAGCCCTTGATGCCCCAGGCATCGGCTATGCGCCCGACTTCGATGGCATCTGCCGGTAGTTCGGCAGGCTCCAGGCCGGGCAGCATCTACGGTGCGACGCGGGGCCGCCCCAAGTCGCGCGCGGCCCCCTCGGGGGGCAGCGAGGACACGTCAGTGCCGAACGTGGGGGTCATCGGTTTCAGGCCACCGCGGGCGCTGCATCAGCCGCCTGCTTGATCAAGCGCTCCACCGTGGGCGACGCTTGTGCACCGACGCTGCGCCAGTAGGTCAAGCGGTCTTGCGCAATTCGGATGCTTTCCTCGCCGCCGCGTGCGATCGGGTTGTAAAAACCGATGCGTTCAATGAAGCGACCATCCCGGCGAACGCGTTTGTCAGCCACAACAATGTTGAAAAATGGACGGGCTTTGGAGCCGCCGCGGGCAAGTCGGATAACGACCATAATGAATCCTTCGGGTGGAACAGGGGGGGATTTCAACGTTGAGACACGCGCTATGACCACCCGGCCAGCGACACGCTGAAAAGCTTTCCATTATAGCCAGCCAACTACACGCTTTGCAGGCTGTCACGACTTCCTTTCACTTCACATGCCTATCATTCGCTCATGCCAAGATGCCGATCTGCCAGTCGTTACCACCATTTATGCCCACCACGTGCTGCATGGCACGGGCACCTTTGAAACCGAGCCCCCCACGCTGGCCGACATGACCGCCCGCCGCGCCGACGTGCGCTCTCGAGGCCTGCCCTACCTGGTGGCCGAGGAAGCTGGCCAAGTGATGGGCTTTGCTTACTGCAACTGGTTCAAACCGCGCCCCGCTTACCGCTTCAGCGCCGAAGACTCGATTTACCTCGCCCCCGAAGCTGCGGGCAAAGGCCTGGGCCGCTTGCTGCTCACTGCGCTGGCTGATCAGGCACAAGCTGCGGGCGTGCGAAAACTCATTGCGGTGATTGGCGATTCGGCCAACGCAGGCTCGGTGGGCGTGCACCAGGCGCTGGGTTTCACGCATGTGGGCGTGCTCAAGTCGTGCGGCTGGAAATTTGGGGCCTGGCGTGATGTGGTGTTGATGGAAAAAGTGCTGGGCGACGGCGACCAAACATCTCCCGAATAAACATGAAAAATAAAACCGTCGCTGCCTGGCTGGCTTTCATCGGCGGCCCGCTGGGGCTCCACCGCTTTTACCTGCACGGCCTGGGCGATGTATGGGGCTGGGCGCTGCCGATTCCTACCGCCATCGGTCTATACGGCATTCAGCGGGTGCAGCAATTTGGCCTGGATGACCAACTCAGTTGGGCACTGATTCCGTTGCTTGGTTTCACCATCGCCGGCTGCGCGCTCACCGCCATTCTGTATGGCCTGTCCACACCCGAAAAATGGAACGCCCGCCACAACCCCACCGCAGCGCCCGACGCATCAGCCGGCCAGACCCACTGGCCCACCATCTTTGCGGTGGTGTTGTCGCTGCTGATGGGCACCACGGTGCTGATGGCCAGCATCGTGTTCAGCTTTCAGCGCTACTTTGAGTACCAGATTGAAGAGGCGAAAAAGATTTCGCAGTGAGTCAGGTGCGTTGGGTGGTCACTGACGAAATTTATTGCTCCCTGGTCCTGTTGTTCCCTCTCCCGCATGCGGGAGAGGGAACAACGCAAGCAATTTGATTCCAACGAAAATTTAATCAAATTGACCTCCAGACCTTGTAAATATTGCTCAAGCAGCTATGAATTTGATAGTAATTTATGCCGACGCTGCGCTCGTGGTGGTCGACAAGCCCGCGGGCCTGCTGTGTGTACCCGGGCGCGGGCCTGACAAACAAGACTGCTTATTGAGCCACGTCACCGCGCAGTTTCAAGATGCGCTGCTGGTGCACCGGCTGGACATGGCCACCTCGGGTCTGTGCGTGTTTGCCCGCAGCGCATCGGTGCAAAGCGCGTTGAGCAAAGCCTTTGCGGCGCGCCAGGTGCACAAGCGATATGTGGCTGTGGTGGCCGGGCAACCTGTTTTGAATCAGCCCGACGCTGATGGCTGGCAACTGATTGACCTGCCGCTAATTGCCGATTGGCCCAACCGCCCACT
>JAYUXO010000503.1:0-6176 GCA_043753505.1 Comamonadaceae bacterium | reverse complement strand
TGCAAGCGGCCAAACTGCACTTGAAAAACACCAGCGCCGACGCGGTGTACCAAAGCCTGGTGGAGCGCAACAACTGGGGCAACGCGCTGCAACCCATGGTCGCCCACCTGCTCAGCCACGACGATGCCCACCCGACAAGCCCGCCCGTTGATTTTGATGATCGACCAGATTGACGCCTTGATTGGCGACACCCTGATCCGCGTGCTGCGCCAGATTCGCGCTGGCTACGACGGGACCGGTCAGGTGTTCACCCCCGAGGCCCGCGAACTGGACTGTGCCTGCACCCAGGGACAGCCGGGCCCTGGTGGCCGCAGGGGATGGGGGTGTGCACTTGTGGGGGTGCTGGTGCGAGGATGACAGATGACAGATGACAGATGACAGATGACTTGGCCGCAGTGCGGCGCGATTCAAAAATGACCCTGCCTGCGCGGCTTGACAGTCATTTGTCATCTGTCCTGAATCTTGCGTTTCGCCCGCGGATGCGCCGCGTCATACGCTTTGGCCAGATGCTGAAAATCCAGCCGCGTGTATACCTGCGTGGTGCTGATATTGGCGTGGCCCAGCAGCTCCTGCACCGCGCGCAAATCACCACTGCTTTGCAACAAATGGCTGGCGTAGCTGTGGCGCAGCATGTGCGGGTGTACGGGGGTGGAAAGGCCAGCGCGCAGGCTGCGCTGGCGCAGGCGGTGCCAGATGGCTGCGGCTGTCAGGCGGGTGCCGTTTTGGCCAGTGAACAGGGCGGTCTGGTCAGCGGCTTGGGCGGGCAGGCCGCCGCTGCGCACGGCTAGCCATCGCTGGACGGCGTCTTGCGCCTTTTGGCCTACCGGCACGCTGCGCCGCTTGCTGCCTTTACCCAGCACGTGGGCCTCACAGGCCTGCAAGTCCAACCAGCCTGTGGCCTGGGCGCTGGCAGCCACATCGAGCCCTACCAATTCGCCCACGCGCAGGCCGCACCCATACAGCAGCTCCACCAGGGCGGCATCGCGTGCTTCCAGCCAGGGGTCAGCGGCGTGGGGGCCCACAGCGTCGGACTGAAAGCTGGCCAGTTGCACCGCTTCGTCCACCCCCAGCGCTTTGGGCAAGGGCTTGGCGGCTTTGGGCGCGCGCACATCGGCCACTGGGTTCGCCGCCACCAGACCTTCGCGCCCTAACCAGACATACAGGTTGCGCCAGCCCGACAAGATCAAGGCAATGCCCCGCGCGCTGCGCCCGCCGCTGTGCATCTGCGCCACCCAGCGGCGAATGTGATGGGGCTGCACGGCGGTCAGTTCGATGCCCGCTTGTTCGGCATGGCCCTTGAGTTTTTCCAGGTCGAGTGCATACAGCGTGAGCGTGCGGTCAGCCAGCCGTTTTTCAACGCGGGCGTGTTGCAAGTACCGCACCACCAGCGGGACGCTTGGGCCTGCGGTGGCTGTAGACATGTGCCGTTCAGCGCAGCCGCGACAGCGCTGCGCTGGCCAGCTCGGCAATGCGTTCCAGAAAGTCAGTGCCCATGCCGCTTTCAAAACGCTGCGGGTCGGGCGAGGCCAGCACCAGCATGCCAAAGGCGGGTGCGGGGCTGTTGATGGCACCTGCGCGCAGCGGAATCAATGCCATGGACATCGCCAAGTGCGCATCAGGCAGCCAGCTCACGGCTTCAAAGCCCGCGTTGACACCGCAGTAAGGCGACGTCAGCGAGCTGGCAAAGGCTTTGGCATCGTCCGACACGTCCACCGCAAAGTGCTCTTGTGCAAAGTCATTGGCCACCGACCAGACCTTGATTGCCACTTGAGGCACCATGAACTGCGAGCGCAACTCATCGAGAATCTGCGCGGGCAGATCCACGGCATCAGGCGTCAAAAACAGGTTGCGGGCCCAGCGTTGCAGGCGGTCGGCAATGATCACGTTTTCATTGCCGTGACGCACCATGTCCATGATGCGGTGTTCCATGGCCTTGATTTTCTCGCGCAGCATTTGGGCCTGTCGCTCTTGCAGGCCCACGGCCCGCCCGCCGTGCGGGCTGCTCAGTTGCACCGTGGCCAGCAGCTGGGCGTGCCGCTCAAAAAAGCCCGGCGTGTTCACCAGGTAATTGGCAATGTCGTCCTCGGTGATGGGGTGCATGGTGGCTGTGGCGGGAGCGGGAGTAGAGGGTGAGTTCATAGAGAGTCTGAAATGTTGATCGTGCCTTGAAACACGGTGGTGGCCGGGCCCGTCATGAACACTGGGGGGTCTGCATGTGGCGGCATGTAGCCCGACCACTGCACACCCAGGATACCGCCTCGCGTGTGCACCTGTACCGCATCGTCCAACCAGCCCAGCCGAATGCCGGCCACAGCCGCCGCGCACGCGCCGGTGCCGCAAGCCAGGGTTTCACCTGCGCCACGCTCATACACGCGCAGCGCAACCTGCGAGCGGCTCTTGATTTGCATGAAGCCCACATTCACGCCTTGGGTGAACGCCGGGTGGGCTTGAATCTGCGGGCCCAGGGTGGTCACCGGCGTGGTGTCTACGTTGTCCACCCGCAGTACCGCATGGGGGTTTCCCATCGATAAAACTACGACGGTAGTTGCTATAGATACAGTAGCTGCTTGAGCAATATCCAAAAGGGCTGAATGCCGATTTGGCTTTAAATCGAGCGTCCAGGTCTGCCAGTTGCCAACAGGCTGATCGACCAGCCCCGCACCGTCAAACGGTATTTGCGCAAGCTCAAAGACAGGCGGCCCCATGTCCACCGTGACCTGACCATCAGCAGCCTGATGCAACGCAAGCACGCCGTTAACCACCTTCACGCGAATGCGGTCTTTGTCTGTCAATCCGCGCTCGCGCACAAACTGCACAAAGCAGCGCGCGCCGTTGCCGCAATGCTCCACCTGGCCACCGTCGGCATTGTGAATCACGTAGTCAAAGTCCACGTCGGCCTGGCTGGCCGCGCGCACACTCAAGATTTGATCAGCGCCGACACCAAAGTGCCGGTCAGCCAGAAAGCGGTAGTGCGCGGGCTTCAGGTTCAGCAGGCCTTGGGTTTCGTCCAGCACGACGAAATCATTGCCAGCGCCCTGCATTTTTGTGAATGGAATGTGCATGGGGTGTGCATTATCCGGACGGAATCAAGCACAGCCGGCGTTACCGGCTGTCAGGGGAAATCAGTCACACCTGACGGGTAGGGCGTCTGGCAAGCGCCCACCATGCGGTTACCACGAGAAGCTGGCACCTGCCCCGAACACATTTTTTCGGCCTCCGTTGATGCCCACGCTGGCCCTGAACACCGCGTTGGGTGACAGGCGGTAATTACCGCCAATCGCTACTGAGCTGGAACCGTTGAAGTGGCCGATGCCCACACCCATGGCGAACTTCTTGCCTTGTTCCAGTGGCGGGATGTTGGCCATGGCTGATGTGGCGGCGATGCCCGCCGACATGCGTTGTTCCAGTGCCTGCAACTGGCCAAAATTCACCGCGTCGTGGGTGCTGGTGCCGTCGGCCACACCAGTCACTTTTGCCGCGCCGCCGGTTGACGAATCGGAAAACCGGGCACCGATATCGTCCAGCTGCAGGCTGGTGGATGAGGTGCCGCCGGTAATCAACGTTTGGGTGGACGACACCACCACACCATGGCTGGTGGAATTGACAAGGGAGACATTCGTGCCGTTGAGCGTGATGTTGGCACCGTTGCCTGTCACGTCCACCCCATTGGCATTCACGGACACCCGGTTCGCGCCATTTGTGATGCGCGCACTGTTGCTGTCGACCACCAACGCATGCGCGCCGCTCGCAATCACATGGCTCGCGCCATTGGCATTCAATGCGCCGCCAACCGTCAAGGCACCCGTCACACGCAGCGCGCCACCCACGCTGGCATCGGTGCCGACATTCAAGGTAGAACCAATGGTCGCACCGGCGGAGGTCCCCAGGCTCGTTGTTGTGATGTTGCCGGTGTTGGTGATGCCGTTGGTGGTGCTCTGGGCTGCGGCATTCAGGGTTGTGGTGGTGAGGTTGCCCGTATTGGCAATGCCATTGGTGGTGCTTTGGCCTGCCACGTTCAGCGTGTTGGTGGCGACGTTGCCGGTGTTGGCAATGCCGTTTGTCGTGCTCAAGCCACTGGCGCTCAGCGTTGTGGTGGTCAGGCCTCCGGTGTTGGCAATGCCGTTGGTGGTGGTTTGCCCGGTTGCATTCAAAGTGGTGGTGGTCAGGCCTCCGGTATTGGCAATGCCGTTGGTGGTGCTCAGGCCGCTGGCGTTCAAGGTGTTGGTAGCCAGGTTTCCGGTGGTGGTGATGTTGCCGCTGTTGGTAATACCGTTGGTGGTGCTCAAGCCGCTAACACCCAGCGTATTGGTTGTCACCGTGTTGCTGCCCACGTCGGTCGCGCTCAGGCTTGTGGTGGCGATGCCACCGTTATTCACAATGCCGCTGGTGCTGGTCAGGCCTGAAACGGTGAGGCTTGCAGAGCTGAGGTTGCCGTTGTTGGAGATGCCATTGGCAGCCAACTGGCCAGCAACATTCAGCGTTGTCGTGGTGATGTTGCCGTTGTTCAAGATGCCGCTGGTGGTGCTCAGGCCGGTTGCGTTTAAGGTGTTGGTGGCCAGGTTTCCGGTGGTGGTGATGTTGCCGGTGTTGGCGATGCCGTTGGTGGTGCTCAGGCCGCTGGCGTTCAGTGTGGTCGTCGTGATGTTGCCAGTATTGGCGATACCGTTGGTCGTACTCAGACCTGTCGCATTCAAGGTGGTGGTGGACAGGTTGCCGGTGTTGGTGATGCCATTGGTCGTACTCACGCCGGCCACGTTCAGGGTAGTGGTGGCGATGTTGCCGTTGTTGGTGATGCCGTTGGTGGTGGTCTGGCCGCTCACGTTCAGGCTGGTCGTGGCGATGTTGCCGTTGTTAACGATGCCGTTGGTCGTGGTCAGGCCGGACACGCCCAGGGTTGTTGTCGCAATGTGGCCTGTGTTAGTGATGCCGTTGGTGGTGGTCTGGCCGCTTACGTTCAGGCTGGTGGTGGCGATGTTGCCGTTGTTGACGATGCCGTTGGTCGTGGTCAGGCCTGACACGCCCAGAGTTGTTGTCGCAATGTGGCCTGTGTTGGTGATGCCATTGGTCGTCGTCTGGCCCGTTGTGTTCAGGGTCGTGGACGTGAGATTGCCGGTGTTGGTAATGCCTGTCGTGGTGCTCAAGCCCGATGCGTTCAGCGTACCGGTGGCGACGTTCCCCGTGGTGGAAATGTTGCCCGTGTTGGTGATGCCGCTGGTGGTGGTTAGACCCGTCGCATTCAAGGTGCCGGTGGCGACGTTGCCGGTAGTGGAAATGTTGCCCGTGTTGGTGATGCCGCTGGTGGTGCTTAAACCCGTCGCATTCAAGGTGCTGGTGGCAACGTTACCGGTGGTGGAAATATTGCCGGTGTTGTTGATGCCATTGGTGGTGGCAAGGCCGGTTGCGGTCAGGGTGTCGGTGCTGGTGTTGTTGGTTGCCACGACAGAGGTTGCCTGTACTGTCCCGCCCACATTCACGTCTGCGACCACACCCACCGAATTGCCAAAGTGAGAATTGCCGTTGACGATGGCCCCGCCTTCATTAACCTGCACGGTGCCCACAAATGTCGTGTCGCACTGAGGCAATAAGGCGGCTTGTTGACTGAATACTGCGGACGCAATTGATGCAGCCAATCCCACCGCGTTGGCCGTCAGGCCAGCGGTCTCGGTCACCAGTGCCGCCACGTTGGCACCGGCTGCAATGCCTTGCGCGACGATTCCAGGAATCATGAGAGGCGTAGCCAGTGATACAGCTGCAATGCCTTCCAGCGCTAAACCCGCGACATCCGCACCCGTTGCAACGCCTTGCGCCAGTGCCCCTATGACTTGCAAGGCCAAGCCACCGGCCTGCGCTCCGAGCCCGGCGTTTGTTGCTGCATTCACGGCGTTTGTATATTGGCCCGCGCACCTGGCAGCGGGGGTCAGCGCGCCGTACTGGGTGCCGCTGGTCACGACCGGTGCAGGCGCTACGGGTACTGCGTTGGCCGGCCCCGCGTAGGCTGGCGTCAACATGAACATGCAGTGGAATCCGCAGCCCAACAAGGCTGCATGCAATGGGCGTAACCGGGCTGTTGCAGGCGGCGAATGCAGTGCGTTGGCAGAGCGCCCGCCCTTGCTTTTGCCGCGGGCGTTTTCAGCAACAGCCACCCACACGCCGGTGGCGGCGTTAAAGATCAAACG
>JAYUXO010000502.1:0-2472 GCA_043753505.1 Comamonadaceae bacterium | reverse complement strand
TGCGCAAGGTGCGCGAGTCGATAGCGGGGCTGGGCGCCAGCACACCCATGCGCGGACGGCCACGCTCCACGTCCAACTACCGTTTCGCTTTTGTGCTGCCCGCCACCCGGCTGGGTTTTATTGACATGGTGGACCGCGTCATCGCGCAGGCCGCAGGCGAGTTTCGACACCAGCACATCACCGAGGTCACGCACCGCCTGCCCGTGACGGAGGCAACGGCGTTTGCCCAGGAGCTGGGCAAGCTGTCTGACCTGGATGGCATTGCCTTGCTGGCCCCCGATGTGCCGCCCGTGAAGCTGGCCATCAACGAGCTGGTGCGCGCAGGGGTGCATGTGGTCACCCTGTTTTCAGATGTACCGGGCTCGTTGCGCGAAACCGCCATAGGTGCCGATAACCGCGCGGCAGGGCGCACGGCCGGCTTGCTGTTGGCACGGTCGTTGCCGCGGATCAGTCCGGCACGCTGCGCGGTGCTGTCGCCGGCAACGCGCTATGCAGCAGAAATTGACCGGCGGATTGGCTTTCAGCAGGTGGTGGAAGAGCGCTTTGCGCAGGCCGAGGTGCTGCGCCTGTTCGAGCTGCCAGAAAGCGAAGACGGCGCCTACGCCTATGCGCGTGAGTCCCTGCCCACGGCGGCATCTGCTGAGTGCATTCACGCGCTGTACAACGTGGGGCCCGGAAGTTTTGGCGTGGCGCGTGCGTTAGCCGAGTTGGGTTATCCGCCAGATCTGATGTTTGCCGCCCATGACTTGCTGGAAATGCACCGCGCGATGCTGATCAATGGATCGCTGGCGTATGTGTTGCACCAGGACGTGCACTATGCCGTGACTGCAGCGGGACGTGTGCTGCGCTCGCTGTGTGACGGGGTGCGCGGTGCGCTGGCCATCAGCAACCCCCGGGTAGAGATACTGACCTCGGAAAACCTCGCGTGACAGGCGGCGATTCCCATACCCATAATCTTTGAACACATGAAAAAACTCATCAATGCCGCACAAGACCTGGTGCGAGACAGCATCGCGGGGCTGGTGCTGGCGCATCAGGACCTGCTGGCCGTGAACGACACGCCGCTGTATGTGTATCGCAAACAGGCTAAACAGGGTCGGGTGGCGCTGGTGTCTGGCGGGGGCTCTGGCCACGAGCCACTGCACACCGGCTACGTCGGGCTGGGCATGTTGGATGCTGCCTGTCCGGGCCAGGTGTTCACCGCGCCCACACCCGACCAGATTGCCGCCGCTGTGCGACGCGTGCACGCGGGTGAAGGGGTGCTGATGATTGTGAAAAACTTTGGCGGCGACTGCGCCACATTCCAGGTGGCCAGCGACATGCTGGAGATGGACTGCGCGGTGCTGCTGGTCAACGACGATGTGGCGGTTGAAAACTCCACCCACACCACAGGTCGGCGGGGTGTGGCAGGCACCCTGGTGGTGGAAAAAATGATTGGCGCTGCAGCCGAAGCAGGTGCTGATCTGTATGAATGCAAAGCACTGGGCGCACGGGTCAATGCCTGCACCGCGTCAATGGGTGTGGCGCTGACCAGTTGCGTGGTGCCCGAAGCGGCTTACCCCACGTTTGACATCGGGCCGGGTGAGATGGAGGTGGGCGTGGGCATACACGGCGAACCGGGTCGTTACCGGCGGGCGGTAATGTCGGCCGACGACACAGTGGCCTTGCTGCTGGAGCCGGTGTTGAATGACCTGAAACTGTCAACCGGGCGTAATGTGTTGCTGCACATCAATGGTTTTGGCGGTACCCCTTTGATTGAGTTGCACCTGCTGAACCATATTGCGACGCACCAGTTGCGCAAGCATGGGCTGCAGGTGACCCGCTGGCTCGTGGGCAACCACACCACATCACTGGAAATGGCGGGTGCGTCGATCACTGTCACTGCATTGGACGACGAGCTGACGGCGCTGTGGGATGCGCCCGTGACAACTCCCAGCCTGCGCTGGTGAGTGGGTGGTCGCCGCTCAAAACGCCAACGCGGGAATGAAAGATCAGTCGTGTCGGAGGTATGTACCCGGTTATTAAACGCTATTGAATATATAGCTGCTTGAGCATTCTCTACATGGGCTATAAGCCGATTTCTCTATTTTCAAGTGACTTATTCATGACCATCTGGAAACGCCCCATCTCCATCGAAGACCTCGTTCGTATTCACGTGGACACCGCAGTGGACCACCTGGGCATGGAGTTTTTAGAAGTGGGCGACGATTTCATACGTGCCCGCATACCGGTGGACAAGCGCACCCGTCAACCCTATGGCCTGTTACATGGCGGCGTGAGCGTCGTACTGGCCGAAACCCTGGGGTCGTGTGGTGCGGCTTATGCCAGCCCTGAAGGTTGGCGCGCGGTAGGCCTGGACATTAACGCCAACCACATCAAGAGCGCCACCAGTGGCTGGGTGACCGGCATCACCCGCCCGGTTCACGTAGGCCGAACCACGCAGGTCTGGCACATCGACATGCACAACGACGC
>JAYUXO010000501.1:0-6204 GCA_043753505.1 Comamonadaceae bacterium | reverse complement strand
AGCAGACCCACCACCACCACCGCGCCGGGCACGGCGTAGCCCAGACCGGCCAGTTGCACCACGCCACGCGTGAGCGCATCGGGCGCGCGGCGCAGGCTGTAGGCCAGGGCGAGTGCCACGCCCAGTGCCAGCGTGGCGGTCAATGCGCCCAGGTACAGGCTGTTCCAGGCCCAGCCCAGAAACTTGTCCCACGGCAACACCGACCAGTCGGCCACCAGCGGGCGCAGCATGAAGAGCACGGGCAACACAAAGCCCAGCAGCACCGGAGCGGCGCACAGGCCCCAAGCCCACGCGGCTTTGCGGCCGTGCAGGCGGATGGGTTGGGCTGATGCGCCACCGCGCAGGCTGCGGGCCGAGGCAAAGCGCATGCGTTTTTGGGCTTTGTGCTCCAGTTTCAGGAGCAGCCCAACCACCAGCAGCAAGCAGGTGGCCAGCATGGCGGCGGCGGTGGGGTTGTCCATGGCCAGCCAAGCTTTGTAGATGCCGGTGGTAAACGTTTGAATGCCGAAATAGCTGGAAACGCCATAGTCAGCCAGCGTTTCCATGCAGGCCAGCGCCACACCGGCGGCTACGGCGGGGCGGGCCAGTGGCAGGGCTACTTTGGTGATGCGCCGACGCAAGGGCGCACCCAGCAGGCGCGCCGCTTCCATCAAATGCGTGGCGCGCTCGGCCAGCGCGGCGCGGGCCAGCAGATAGACATACGGGTACAGCGAAAAAATCAACACCAGCGCCGCGCCACCCAGGCTGCGCACCTCGGGCAGCATGCGGCCTTGCAGGCCCAACAGCGCGCGCAACTGGGTTTGCAGCGGGCCGCTGTATTGCAGGTAGTCGGTGTAGGCATAGGCCACCACATAGGCGGGCATGGCCAGCGGGAGCAGCAAGGCCCATTCGAAGATGCGGCGGCCCGGAAAGTCAAACACCGTCACAGCCAGCGCGCAACTCACGCCCACCACCGCCACACCGGCACCCACCATCAGACACAGGCGCAGGCTGGTCCAGGCATAGGCGGGCAACACCGTGCTGGCCAGATCCTTCAATACCTGGGCGCTTTGGGCGTTGAATTGCAACCACGACGCAGCAATTGCGAGCACCGGCAACACCAGGATGGTGGCAAAGGCAATCAGCAGGAATTTGGGGAGGTGGGGCGAGACGCGAGACATGGGGAACACATCAAAAAGGGATCGCACGACTGATTCAGCTGGACGACGTAAGAATCTCCGTTCGTCATTTCCACGCAGTCGTGAACCCACCCATCGCATGCCTGATGCTTCGCGCCTGGATTCCCGCCTGCGCTGGAATGGCGGTTCAAAACATGTATCTGGCGAGCTTCATTGATTTAGCGCTCAGATGCAAATAAGAATTGTACGCATCTAGAATCGTCTGATGTATCTCGAAGTCTCAAAACTGAGCGTTCACTACGCCAAGCAGGCGCAGCCCGCCGTGCGTGAGGTGTCATTTGGATTGGCTGCAGGCGAAATTGGCGTGTTGATTGGCCCCTCGGGCTGCGGCAAAACCACTTTGTTGCGCGCGATTGCCGGGCTGGAGCCGGTGACAGCGGGCGAGATTCGTTTGTCGGGCGTCGTGGTCAGCAGTGCAGCCGGGGGTGTGCCCGCCGAGTCCCGTCACATGGGCATGGTATTTCAAGACTACGCGTTGTTTCCGCACCTGGATGTGGGCCGCAACATTGCGTTTGGCCTGCACACGCTGGCCAAACCGCAGCGCGCCGCACGGGTGCGTGAGGTGCTGGCGCTGGTGGGCCTGGAAGATATGCAGCGGCGCTACCCGCATGAGCTGTCGGGCGGCCAGCAGCAGCGCGTGGCGCTGGCCCGCGCGCTGGCTCCGCGCCCGCAATTGCTGCTGCTGGACGAGCCTTTTTCCAACCTCGATGTGGACCTGCGCGAGCGGCTGGCCCACGAGCTGCGCAGCATCTTGAAAATCGCAGGTGCCACGGCCCTGTTCGTGACGCACGACCAGCTGGAAGCGTTTGCGATTGGCGACAGCATTGGTGTGATGCATGAAGGCGCGCTGCACCAATGGGCCGACGCCTACACCCTGTACCACCGCCCGGCCACCCGCTTTGTGGCCGACTTCATTGGCCACGGCGTATTCAGCCAGGCCACGGTGGAGCTGCACACTGAAGGCGGCGTGACCCATAAGCACGTGAGCACCCCGGTGGGCGAGCTGCACGACATTGCGCCCGACGTGCTGGCCCGCTTGCCGTTAGGACAGATCGATGTGCTGCTGCGCGCCGACGACATCATTCACGACGACGACGCGCCCACCAAAGCGCAGATCACCCGCAAAGCCTTTCGCGGCAACGAGTTTTTGTATACGTTGCAACTGAAAACGGGGCAAACCGTGATGGCCCACGTGCCGAGCCACCACGACCATCAACTCGGCGAGTGGATCGGCATCAAGCCGCAGGTGGATCATGTGGTGACGTTTGAGCGTGTGGCGGATGGTGTCACCACACCGACAGTCGCAGGCAAGCTGCACACGTTCCTGTGAAGCCAGTTCTCCACTTCAACCGCAACGCCTTGCTGTCGGCATCGCCCTGCTCATCGTCCTGCTGCCGATCGCCACGGTGGGCCGCCACATTGGCTGGCTGCGGGGTTTTGTGGGCGATGTGTGGGCAGTGGTGTGGGTGTACTTTTGTCTGGCCACTGTCATCCGCGCCACCCCGCGTGCCCTGGCTGTGGCCGCGCTGCTGACGGCGTATGCGGTGGAGTTGAGCCAGTACGCGTCCCCCATCTACGGCTGGAAGATTGCCAACCCGGTGCTGCGCATCGTGGTGGGCAGCACGCCAGACGGGTGGGACCTGCTGGCCTATTCGCTGGGGTTTTTATTTGTTTTAGGGCTACAGCCCTTACAGATACTGCTCAAACAGCTATTAAATAAATAGCAATTAGTCTATATCCAGAGCGTCTGCAAGGGCACGGCAGCCAGTTGCGGGTCAAACCCAACTGTTTGCGTGCCGGGGTGCAGCACCACACCGCGGTGAAATTGCGGGCCCATCACCTCGCGCAGGTGGCGCAGACCTTTGAAGGCATCGCCCGACAGGCCGGTGGCGGCTTTGACCTCGATGCCCACGATGCGGCCCTGGCGGTCCTGCAGCACAAAGTCCACCTCGGCACCGGTGGAGGTTCGGTAGTGCATCAATTGAACGCCACTGGTTTCAGCCCAGCCTATGTGCTTTTGCAGCTCTGAAAACACAAAGGTTTCGAGCAAACCACCATGCAAACCCGGCAACGCAGCCAAGCCCGGTTTGCTCAGGCCCAGCAGGTGTGCCAACAAACCGCTGTCGTTAAAAAACAGCTTCGGTGTTTTTTGCGCGCGGTGGCTGGCGCGCGGGCTCCAGGCGGGTAGCAGGCTGATGAGGTAGACGGTTTCCAGCAAGGTCAGGTAGCGCTTCAGCGTGGTTTGCGGCAGTGCCATCGTGCGTGACAGGTCAGCGGTGTTCAACATGCCGGTGGCTTTGTGTGCCAATGACTGAAGCAGCAATGGCAGCTGTGTCAGGCCCTCAATTTGCGCCAGATCGCGGATGTCGCGCTGCACGATGGTGTGCAGATAGGCGGCAAACCAGGCGTTGCGCCGCGCGTCGCTGCTGCGCGTCACCGCCTCGGGGTATCCACCGGCGAGCAGGCGCTGCGACAAATCCTCGCGATCAGGCTGCAGACTGTGCAGTGCGCCGACGGCACCCAGATCGGATGCAAACAGGCTATCGATCAGGTTGGGGACGGGCTCGTGGGTGCGCGCGCTCAGCTCGGCTTGCGACAGCGGCCACAAGGTGAGTATTTCCATGCGCCTGGCCAGCGAATCAGCCAGTTTGGGCAGCAGCAACACATTGGCCGAGCCCGACAAAACGAATCGCCCAGGGCTGCGCTGCTGATCAACCGCGTACTTGATAGGCAGAAACAACTGCGGGGCACGCTGCACCTCGTCAATCATCATTGGGCCTGCCGTCGAACCCGCTTGCGCAGCGATAAAGCCGCTGGGGTCGCTGGTGGCTGCTGCCAGCGCGGCTGAGTCGTCCAGCGTGAAATACCGTGCCGGTTTACCGGCCAGTGTCAATGACTGCAGCAAGGTGCTTTTGCCTGTCTGCCGCGCACCGTTGACGACCACCACCGGTGTATCAGCCAGTGCGGCTTGAATACTCTGGGTGAGATGGCGTTGCAGCATGGTGCAATTCTATCTATGTGGCGGCCTAAAATACACCAATAAATGGATGAATTTACACCATAAAATTGATTGAGAACTCATCTGGCGTCTCGTAACCTCAACACCGCCTCCCGCAAATCCACCGCCCACACCCGCCGGTCCCGTCCACCAGCGGTTTGCGGCTGGCCGATGCGCACCACGGCGCGTACCGGTGGTGCGCAGACGGTGCGCCACAACGAATTGGGCAGGGTCTGCTCGCCCACATAAGTGGTGTCGGTGGCCAGTTGACCGCCCTGCACATACGCATAGCGCAGCGCCACCGGCAGCACCGGCACATTCGCCGAGATGGCTGCTTGAATCAGGTTGCCGTGAAACGGCAGCACATCTGCGCCGTCGCTGGTCGTGCCTTCGGGAAAGATGGCGATCACGCCGCCGCCCAGCAGCGCGTCTTTGATGTGGTGCACCACGCGCATCGCGTCGCGGCGCGATTCGCGCGCGATGTACAGCGTGTCAATGCCGGTGGCCAGGCCGCCCAGCACTGGCCAGTGTTTCACATCAGCCTTGCTGACAAAGCGGCAGTAGCCGCTGGCATGCAGCACCGAAATATCCAGCCACGACATGTGGTTGGCCACCACCATCAGCGGGCCTTTGGCGGGGAACGAGCCGTGCACCGTGAGCTGCAGTCCCAGCAGCTCGACAAATTCACGTGACCAGCGGATGACGCGCTGCTGGCGGTGTTCGGGCGTGAAACCTGCAAAGCGAAAGCGGATGACGAACAGACCCAGTAGCAGGTGGCTGATGGCGCGCAGCAGGCGCCAGCACGCCACGATGCCGTGGGTTTTCTTCAGGGTTGTGGAAAGAGGGTCGGATGGGGTCATGGTCGCCAAGGGTAAAGGTTGCGGTGAAAATCAGCGGCTGTCTGAATCAGGCTGTGTTCCTCAGGAGTCTTATGAATCGTCCGAATAATCGTCGGGATGCTATCAAAAAACTAGCTGCTTCAGCAGTATTGACAGGGGCTGGTGGCCTTTTTGCTGCCTGTACCGAAAGCAGACCGCAGTTTGCCGCCATCGACATCACCGGTGCCGACTACGCGCAGGGTCTGACCGCCACAGACCATAACGGCCAGACACGCACCCTCAAAGATTTCGTGGGCAAGGTGGTGGTGTTGTTCTTTGGCTTTGCCCAATGCCCCGATGTATGCCCCACGGCGCTGGCAGAGTTGGCGCAGGTCAAAACCCTGCTGGGCAAAGACGGCGACAAGCTGCAAGGCCTGTTTTTTACGGTTGACCCCGAGCGCGACACGGTGGCGGTTCTCAAGGCCTACATGGCTAATTTCGACCCGAGTTTTCTTGCCTTGCGCGCGGAGCCAGAGCAACTGGCCGTGCTGGCCAAGGATTTCAAGGTGTACTACAAAAAAGTGGCGGGTAAAACCCCCACCAGCTACACCATGGACCACTCGGCCGGCAGCTTTGTGTACGACACGCAAGGCCGCATTCGCCTGTACACCCGAAGCGCAAGCGCAGCAACATCCGGCGGCTCAGGTGCGCAGGCGCTGGCCGGCGACATCAAACTCTTGTTGCGCGCGTGATGACCGAGCATCTGATGGACCGCCGCCGGGCCGCCCCCAAGGCGGGCCCCACCCCCTTGGGCGACAGAGACGTACAAAAAGTGACGAGCGTGAGGGACCTACTCTGCCGCAAAGGCGCGCCCCGCATCGCCGACATTCCGCCCGATGTGCTGGCCGCGCTTAACCATGGTTTGGTGCCCACGGTCAACCTCACCGAGTTTCTGGCGATTGATTTGGCGCAGCTGGCACCCGCGGTGGCCGGACATATGGGCCTGGACTCGCACGCCCAGCGGCTGTCCGACACGCTGGTCATGTTGCCCGCGCTCAAGCCCATGAAGCGCCACGACCATGTGGCCCGAGCGCTGTATGACCTGGCCGCGGCCCATCCGCAGCGCGACGCGGTGTCCCACGCGCTGGCCACGCATGCCAGCGATGTGGCGCGCTGCTGGGCCTCGCAGTGGGTTGGTTTTTCGGGTTCG
>JAYUXO010000500.1:0-6216 GCA_043753505.1 Comamonadaceae bacterium | reverse complement strand
TGTTCGAAAAAGTTATGTTGAAACTTCGCGCAGGTCGTATTTATTTCGCCAGCAACCCGTTAATCGCCTTCAAATCATCCGCCACCAGCGTCCCGTTGGCCTGGCGCAGGCGCAGGTTGCCCAGCAGCACGTTGTAGCGGGCCTGGGCCAGGTCGCGCTTGGTCTGGAACAGCTGACTTTGGCTGTTCAGCACGTCAATGTTGATGCGCACGCCCACCTGGTAGCCCAGCTTGTTGGCATCCAGCGCCAGCTGGCTCGATCGCTCGGACGCTTCCAGGGCTTTGACTTGGCCGTTGCCCGAGACCACGCCGAAAAAGGCGGTGCGGGTGGCCTGGGCTACCGCACGGCGGGCCACTTCCAGGTCGGAGATTGCTTTTTCTTCCAGCGACAGCGTTTCCTTGATGCGGTTTTGCACCGCGTAGCCAGTGAACAGCGGCCAGTTCAGGTTTACGCCCACGCTGGCGCTGGTGTTGCGTGAGTAGCTGTTGGCAACCAGCTGGCTGGGGCTGCGTGACAGGCCCAGGTTGCCCACAGCGTCAATGGTGGGAAGTTCGCCGGCCTTGGCTTTGTCGGTCTCCAGCTTGGCCACTTCCAGGTTCAGGCGGGCCGAGCGGATCGAGGGGGAGGCGTCTTCTGCTTGCATCAGCCAGACGCCCACGTCCGCGGGCACCACTGGCGGCAAGGTAACGGGCAGCGCCAGGGGCTTGGGCTGGGTGTCGGTCTTGCCAACCAGGGTGTCCAGCGCCAGGCGTTTAACGCGCAGGTCGTTGTCGGCGGCAATTTCCTGGGCCACCACCAGGTCAAAACGGGCTTGCGCTTCGCGGCTGTCGGTGATGGTGGAGGTGCCCACTTCAAAGTTGCGCTTGGCCGACGCCAGCTGCTCGGCCACAGCGGTTTTTTGAGCCTGCACGAACACCAGGCTGTCTTGTGCAGCCAGCACGTCAAAGTAAGCCTGGCTGACGCGGATCACCAGGTCCTGCGCAGCGGCGGTGAGTTGTTGGGCGGCCAGCTCGGCCTGGCGCTTGCCTTGCTCTGCCGTGGCTTTGTTCGCGGGGCGGTACAGGGGCTGGGAGCCGTTGACGGACACACTCTGGTTGTTACTGGTGCGGCCACTGTCGGGGCTGCTGGTTTCCAAGCGGCTGAGGGTGGCACCCGCAGACAAAGCGGCGGATGGCAGCAGGCCTGCTTTGGCTTGCTCGGCACGGAACAGGTTGGCGTCGTACTGCGACTTGGCCGACTGATAGGTCGCATCAAAGCCACGTGCCAGGTCGTAGAGTTCGAGCAGGTTTTGGGCTTGGCTGGGTGTGGCAAAGGCCAGCACGATGCAGGCGGGAAGATAGCGAAGTCGGTTCATGGCGGTCCTGAAGGGTTTGGGAAGTTCGTGCGTCAGTAGCGGGGGACGCTGGCATCCAACTCGTGCGACCAGGCGTCAATGCCGCCCGCAATATTGGCCACGAGGTCAAAACCGTTGTGGGCCAGGAAATGTGCAACCTGCAAACTGCGCACACCGTGATGGCACAGGCAGGCGACGGGTTGATCCATGGTCAGCTCGCTCAACCTGGTGGGAATCTCGCGCATGGGAATAGACACTAACCGCGTGCCAGCAGGCTCGATGCGGGCGGTCTGCAGTTCCCATGGCTCGCGCACATCCAGCACCACGGGTGCTGAGGGAAGTGATGCCACCCAGTCTGCGAAATCACTTGGACGAACTTGAACAACCATGCGGTGTTGGTCTAAAAACTGAAGCGCGAAGCTTGTGGAAAATGCAACAACCGCGCGGTCAGCGTGTCCCATGGCTGCACGGTGGTGTTGCCACTGGCGCTGTGGGTGACAAAGGTGGCACGCATCATGGGCTCATCACCCACGATCGCGGCCAGCCGGCCCCCGGGCTTGAGCAAGGCCAGCAGCGCGGGCGGTACCTGTGCCACCGAGCCGCTGAGCAAAATCACGTCAAACGGGCCACCGGCAATCTTGTCTTTGGCCCCATCGGCATGGCGCACTTCCACATTGCCAATGCCAGCGCGCTGCAGATTAGCCCGGGCCAGGCGGGCCAGGTCGGCGTCAATTTCAAGGGTGACCACGTGCGCTGCGCTGTGCGCCAGCAGCGCGGCCATGTAGCCTGAGCCCGTGCCAATTTCCAGTACGCGCTCATTTTTTTGAAGCTTCAGGTCTTGCAGCAAACGCGCTTCGACCTTGGGTGCCAGCATGCACTTGCCTTGGGCGACTGCGCGTTCGCCGCCCCCTACACCCACCACCAGCGGAATTTCCATGTCGACAAACGCCAAGGCCTGGTGTGCGTCAGGCACAAAATCTTCGCGTTTCACGACATTCAGCCCGTGCAACACCGCCGCGTCCAGCACCTCCCAGGTGCGAATCTGTTGCTCGATCATGTTGAAGCGTATTTGTTCGATGTTCATGGGATTGTGGTTGCAGCGGTTGTGACGGAAGAGGCAGAAATTTTAGGTGGCGCTTTGGAGCTGAAGCGTCGGTTGAACCACTGCGCCAGATCGTCCATGTAGCAGTACATCACCGGCACCACCACCAGGGTCAGCAGCGAGGAGGTGATGACGCCGCCAATCACCGCCTGTCCCATGGGCGCGCGCTGTTCAGAACCTTCGGTCAGCGCAAAGGCCAGGGGTACCATGCCAAAAATCATCGCCAGCGTGGTCATCAAAATCGGGCGCAGGCGCACTTTGGCGGCTAACAACAGGGCCTCGGTGCGCTCAATGCCGGGGACGCGGCGGCCGTCCGCGTCTGTGCCATCTTCGCGTGCACGAATTGCAAAATCCACCAGCAAAATCGCGTTCTTGGTCACCAGGCCCATCAACATCACGACACCAATCACCGAAAACATCGACAGGGTGGAGCGAAACAGCAGCAAGGCCAGTACCACGCCAATCAAGGTCAAGGGCAGGGCAGTCATCAGCGCCAGGGGTTGCAAAAAGCTCTTGAACTGGCTGGCCAGAATCATGTAGATGAACACGATGGCCAGCACCAGCGCCGAGATGGCGTAGCCAAACGATTCCTGCATGTTTTTGGTGGAGCCACCAAACTGGTAGCGGTAGCCTGGCGGAAAGCTGATGCCGTCCAGCACCTTACGAATATCGCCAGACACATCGCCCGCCGCACGCTCGTACACGTTGGCGTTAATGGCGACTTCGCGGGTCAGGTCGCGCCGGTTGATCTGGTTGGGGCCCACGCCGTCGGAGAGGGTGGCCACCTGGTTCAGTCGCACGATGCGCGGGCTGCCGTCGGCGTTTTGGCCGACCATGAACGGGAGGCGCTCCAGGTCTTGCGGGGCGTTACGAGCGTCGGGCGCCAGGCGCACATTCACGTCATAGGTCTGGTCGTCAGGCGCGCGCCAGTTGCCTACGGTTTGTCCGGCCACCAGGGTGCGCAGCGGGTTGGCTATTTGTGCCACGGTCAGACCCAGATCGCTGGCCGCTTCGCGTTTGATATTCACGGCGATGACCGGTTTGTTGGGCTTGACGCTGGAGTCCAGATCAACCAGGCCGGGGATGGTGCGAATGCCATCGAGCACCAGTCGCGCGAGCCGCTCCAGCTCTTGCTGGTTGGGCCCTTGGAGCGAAAACTCCACCTGCTTGTTGCCGCCTACAGAGTCTGTCAAACCCACGTGGGTGATGCTGATGCCCGCGACCTTGAGCAAGCGCTCGCGCAAGTCACCCGATAGTTGATCCACGTTGCGGCTGCGCTGTTTCCGGTCCACAAGCCGAACGTACACCGACGCATACATCTTGCCCTGCGCATTGCCCGAGTTGATGGTGGCCAACGTGTAGCGCACCTCAGGCATTTCCCGCACGATGGCTTCCACCTGCCTGGCCTTGGCTTCGGTCACTTCCAGCGACGAGCCCACAGGTGTGTAAAAGCTGATGTTGGTTTCTGAAAAATCAGCCTTGGGCACAAATTCGGTGCCCAGCAACGGCACCATGAATACGCTGCCCACGAAAATGGCCAGCGCAATGCCCAGCGTAACCAGCTTGTGCACAAGCGACCACCGCAAAATGCGCTGGTAACCCTGCGCCAGCGACTCGGTGGCATCGTCAAACCAGCCCGTCACGCGGCCTATGGTTTTGTCGTAAAACGTTTGGTGTTCACGTGGCTTGCCGTGCGCATCAATAGCAGGGTCGTGCCACACGCTGGAGAGCATCGGGTCCAGCGTGAAGCTGACGAACATCGAGATCAACACCGCCGCCACGATGGTGATGCCGAACTCATGGAAAAACTTTCCGATGATGCCGCCCATGAACCCAATGGGCAGAAACACTGCCACGATGGACAAGGTGGTAGCCATGACTGCCAGGCCTATCTCCTGGGTGCCATCCAGCGCGGCCTGAAAAGGTGTCTTGCCCATCTGGATATGACGCACGATGTTCTCGCGTACCACGATGGCATCGTCAATCAACAGGCCCACGCACAGGCTCAAAGCCATCAGGGTGATGTTGTTGATGGTGAAGCCAAAAATGTTCATGAACAAAAACGTGCCGATGATGGAGATCGGCAAAGTCAGCCCGGTGATCACGGTAGAGCGCCAGGAGTTCAGAAACAAAAACACGATCAGCACGGTGAGCAATGCGCCTTCAATCAAGGTGCGACGCACGTTGTCCACTGCCACACGTATCGGCCGTGATGCGTCGCCAACCGGCTCCAGGCGCAGGCCAGGCGGCAACTCAGCTTGCAGGGCCGCGATAGTTTTACGCAGGTTGTCCACCACCTCGATGGTGTTTTCGTCCTGCGCTTTTTGCACCGTGAGCACCAGGGTGCGCTGGCCGTTGTACAGCGCCAGGCTTTCGGCTTCCTGTGCGCCGTCGGAGATGCGGGCGATCTGGCTGAGTGTGATGGCGCCGGTTGCGGCTGTGGTGCCCATGGCTTTGCGCGCCACGATGATTTGCCCAAAGTCTTCCGGTCTTTTCATGCGGGCATCAATCTGCACCACGCGCTCTTGTTTAAGGGAGCGAATAGCACCCACAGGCAAGTCCTGGTTTTCGTTGCGCACCGCGCTGGTCACCTGGTCAGCGGTGATGCCCAGCGACTCCATGGCCTGTGGATTCAGGTAAATATTGATTTCGCGTTTGGTGGCACCCACAAGTGCCACGGAACCCACACCACGCACGTTTTCCAGGCGCTTTTTCAAGGTCTGGTCGGCCCAATTGGTCAGTTCCACCGCGCTGAGCGCCTTGGCCTTGGCTGGATCTGGTAACACAGCCACAGACCAGATCGCGCGGCTGGCCGGGTCGAAACGCAACACCCGCGGCTCCTTGACTTCGGTGCGCAAAGTGGGACGCAAGGCAGCCACTTTTTCACGCACGTCCTCAGCCGCCTTGCGCCCATCAATCGACAGCTGAAAGCTGATGATGACCACGGCCTGGCCTTCGTAACTGCGCGAGGTCAGTGAATCGATGCCGGCGATCGAATTGACACCTTCTTCAATTTTCTTGGTCACTTCGCTTTCAACGATTTCCGGCGAAGCACCGGGGTAGTCGGCGGTGACCACCACTACCGGAAAGTCAATGCTGGGAAATTGATCGACCTTCAGGCGCTGGTAGGAAAACAGGCCCAGCACCACCAGAGCCACCATCATCATGGTGGCGAAAACCGGGTTTTGCAGGCTGACGCGGGTGAACCACATAGATTTACTTTTAGCCTTATCCAATTGCCCAAGGGGCCTTCGACGCACTGGATTTTTGAACGCAAGGCACGCAGAGGTTTACGCAAAGTACGCAGAGAAAAACACAGCGAGGGGTGTATTTGCACCTCCTTTGCGTCCTTTGCGAAACCTCTGCGCCCTTTGCGTTCTTCATGGTTTGAGCCCCGTGTAAGTTCAATTTATGGTGCTTTTACGCTGCCAGCCCTTATGGATACTGCTGGAGGCGCTGTAAATTTAATAGCAGTCCCTTCTCGCAACGTGCCCACGCTGCCTTGAATCACGACCGCATCGACAGCCAATCCCCTGACTGCCACCCAGGTGTCGCCGCTGCTGTCTTTGCCGTCTGTTCCGCGCGCGCCCAGTTCCACATTTTTGTGCGCGACCTGATTGTTTTCAACCGTTTGCACATACATCTGCGGCTTGTCGGTGCGCACGGCAGACAACGGTACCGCCACACCGGACAGTTGTGCCGTACCCAGCGTGCCCTGTGCAAAAAGGCCCTGCCGCAGTCCGGTGCTGTCGTTCATCGTCAGGTAAATCAACACACTGCG
>JAYUXO010000499.1:0-15215 GCA_043753505.1 Comamonadaceae bacterium | reverse complement strand
GTCAGCTGCACCTTTGTCGGCGGCAAGCTGGCGCACCACGAGCTGTCCAGGCCGGACGCGGGCTGATGCCCATCCCGCCTGCCTGACGGCGAGGGCAGGGCCGATGGCGTGGGCGCTTAAAATAGCGGGCTTCACATCTTTCACCACAGGATCAGCACCATGGCCCCAGTAGCACCCACCTTGGACGACCGCGACGGCAAAATCTGGATGGACGGCCAGATGGTCGAGTGGCGCGATGCCAAAATCCATGTTTTGAGCCACACCCTGCATTACGGCTGCGGCGCGTTCGAAGGCGTGCGCGCCTACAAGACGGCCGCCGGCACGGCCATCTTCCGGCTTGAAGAGCACACCGAACGGCTGTTCAACAGCGCCAAGATCCTGCGCATGAAGATTCCGTTCACGCCGCAGCAAGTGATGGACGCGCAACTCGCCGTGGTGCGCGAGAACAAGCTCGAATCAGGCTACATTCGCCCGCTGACCTGGATAGGCTCGGAAAAACTCGGCGTCAGCCCCAAGGGCAACACCATCCATCTGATGGTGGCGGCCTGGACCTGGGGCGCCTACCTCGGTGACGAGGGCATGAAGCGCGGAATTCGCGTCAAGACCAGCAGCTTCACGCGCCACCACGTCAACATCACCATGATTCACGCCAAGGCCGTGAGCAATTACACCAACTCGATTCTGGCCAACATGGAAGCCACCGACGAAGGCTACGACGAAGCCCTGCTGCTGGACCCGCAAGGCTTTGTCTCGGAAGGCGCGGGTGAAAACGTGTTTGTCGTGCGCAAGGGCGTGGTCTACACACCCGATTCCAGCGCCGGTGCGCTGAATGGCATCACCCGCAACACCATTTTTTCGATCTGTGCTGATTTAGGTATCAAGCTGGTCGAAAAGCCGATCACCCGCGACGAGATCTACATCGCCGACGAAGCTTTTTTCAGCGGCACCGCAGCCGAAGTCACACCGATTCGCGAGCTGGACCGGGTGGAGATCGGCAACAGGGGCGATGGCGGCTCGCGTGGCCCCATCACCGAGAAAATCCAGGCTGCATTTTTTGACATCGTTAATGGTCGCAACGCCAAATACGCCAGCTGGCTGGCAAAAGTTTGAAGTCATGAACAAGCCTGTTGAACTCAAAGCCGCCCAGCTCAACGCCCAGGGTGGCGTGTTTTGCCCCAACAAGCTGGCAGGCATGGCGCTGTGGAGCGGGCATCCACGGGTGTTTCTGGATGTGGGCACCGCCGCCGCAACGGGCGAACCCGTGAAGTGCCCGTACTGCGGCACGCAGTACCAACTGGCTGCGGGTGAGCACGTTCACGGTCATTGATGACAGATGACCTTGCACTGCGCGCTCGAAGACAGATGACGGGGCAAGCAACGCATAGAGGTCATTTGTCATCAAGCGCCCCGCGCGAGGTCATCTTTCATTCCATTGAGAGCTTGGTTATTGCCCCCCAGTGGATCGGCGACGCGGTGATGACCGAGCCGTTGCTGCGCCGCTTGCACGCGCGCGGCGAGCACATCACGGTGGCGGCACTGCCGCATATCAGCCCTGTGTATCGGGCGATGGAATCGGTGGCTACGTGCATTGACTTGCCTTTTGCGCATGGTCGGCTCGACCTGAAAGTCCGCCGCAGCCTCGCCCAGCAGATTCATGGCCGCTTCGATATGGCTTATGTGCTGCCCAACTCGCTCAAATCAGCTTTGCTACCCTGGCTGGCCAGCATTCCCAAGCGGGTGGGTTACCTGGGCGAGGCGCGGCTGGGCTTGCTTACGCACCGGCTGAAAAACCCTGCCAAGGGCACCCGGCCCGCGATGGTGCCGTTTTATTCGGCTTTGAGCGGCGATGCCGATGTGGCGGGTGATTGCCCGCAGATGCATGTGAACCCGCAACAAGTTCGCGAGGCGTTGGCACCCTTCAAACTGCCTGTGAATTTCTTTGCCTTTGCACCCGGTAGCGAATATGGCAGCGCGAAACGGTGGCCCGCCAGCCACTTTGCACAGTTGGCCACGCGGCTTGGCCAACCAGTGGTGTTGCTGGGCTCCGCCAAAGAAGTCGATTTGTGCAGGGATATTGCGAACACCGCGCCGAACTGCATCAACCTGACGGGCCACACGACACTGGCCCAGGCCATGGCGGTGCTGGCCAGCGCAAAAGCCGTCGTGAGCAACGACAGTGGCCTGATGCACGTGGCCGCAGCGCTGGGCGTGCGCCAGGTGGCCGTGTTTGGCTCGTCCAGCCCATTGCACACGCCGCCCCTAAACCCTGCAGCCCAGGTGATCTGGCTCAAACAAGACCTGAATTACCAGCCTCCCCTGGACTGCGCGCCCTGCTACGCCCGCGAATGCCCCCTTGGCCACACCCGTTGCCTGCGTGATGTGAAGCCGCAACACGTGCTGGATCTGCTGTTGAATAAATAACTGCTTGTGCGCGCCCGGCTTGCATGAAGACGTGGTTTACCTGCAAGCAACAGATCGGGTTGAGCGCGCGCTGGCGGTCAACGCAAAGCCGTCCCTCCTGTGACAAATAGGTCAAACATGAATGCCGACGCAGCGCTTGATGCGTTGCACGAGTTGACAGAAAAGGTTTATGAGGGTTTTTGTGTCAGCGAGCGGTACCTCAGAAATGATAAGTTCGTTACTCGGCGCACGTACACTTTGACAAAAGCGTCCCACATCTGACTTTTCATGGCATCTGTTTCCCCCGTTGTTCAACAGTGTTTCCGCGAGGCGTCTGACCTGGCCCGTAAAGCTTTGGAAGCGTCGCTGGAGCACGCGGTAGCCGCCATTCAGGACGCGGAAAGCCGCAGCACCGTGGTGTTCCAGCGAAACAACCTGGCCGAGGCGTGGACGAAACTGCAGAAACAAAAGGCCAACTGGGGGGCGCAGTTTCCAGTGACCTTGTTGGCTGCGTTTCACGACGCCGCCAACGCCCCAGCCGACATTCGGGCACCCGCGCAACCGGCTTATCAGTCGTCTAATTTTTCCGAGTTATCGCTGGTGGATGACTCCCAGGTTGCCAAAGCCATTGAGTCTTCGCGTTTGTTGCAGGTGCTGCTGCCAGCCGTGGAACAGCAGCTGGGCGAGCTGGACGGTTTGATGAGTACGGCCCTAGGCCTGCCCAGCGTGCAACCTGATCGCAATCCCATGCGTCCGCAGGTTTTTGCCGACGCGCTGCGCTCGTTGTTGTCTTCGGGCACCCACGACAGCGATATGTCGGCTTTGTGGATTCGACACCTGGCTCCCAGTTTTGCCCGCGAACTCAAAGAAATCTACAAGACGCTGACCGCGCGTTTGCAGTCTGCCAATGTGCAGGTTGCCAGTTACCGTGTTTTGCAAACCCCGTCCAACCTGGGTGGTGGCGGGGGCGGTGGCGGTGGTGCAGCTGCGTCGGCTCGCAGTGCACCCGGTGCGAACGGTGCGAACGGTGCAAACGGTGCAAACGGTGGGGGTGCGCCACAGCGCAGCGCTGCACGTGGTGGCGCTGGGGGCTTTAACGGCACCGCTGGAACAGGCAATGGTCAAGGCCTGCGTGACGAAGGCCAGACTGGCCACATGCCACCCGCCAGTTATGCCGACTTGTCTGCCTACGAGGTGCAGGACGCGTTGTTTCAGGACTTTTTGTACCGCAGTGCGCCGCATGCCCAGCAAGCCTTGGCACCGGCCTACTACGAGGCCATTGACCAGGAATTGAACGCTCTTCAAGAGCCGGATGACGACGGCGAACCGGTTTACCGAGCCCCTGTTGCGGCGCGCTACCGGCGCATGGCTGCGGTGGATCGACCCCTGCGCGAAGTGGGTATTGACAGCCCGTTGAATCCTGAGACCTGGGGTCAGTACGGTGTGGCGCGCCAGCGTTCTCTGGTGCGCAGCCAGTTGCGCAAAGAAGCCAAGCAGGTCGGCCAGGTGCTGGGCCTGGAGGTAGTGCGCAAGGTGGTGGGGCAAGTTGCGCAGGACCCGCGCTTGTTGGCTCCGGTGCGCGAGGGCATCGTGGCACTGGAGCCTTCGCTGCTTCGCTTGGCCATGGTGGATCCACGCTTCCTGAGCGATGAACAGCACCCCGGGCGGCGCTTGATTGAGCGGGTGGCCGAGCGCAGTTTCAAATACAACGACGAATTTTCCAGCGATTTCGCGGGGTTTTTCGGTCAGGTCTCGCCTGTATTCAACCTGCTCAACGACCAGGTCAGCTTCGAAGATGCCAAGCCGTTTGCATTTGCGCTGGCGCAATTTGAAGAAATTTGGAAGGACGAAGACAACGCCGACCAAGCCCAGCGCGACAAGGCCGTATCTGCCATGCGCCTGGCCGAGCAGCGCCAGTCGCTGGCCGATCAGGTGGCCTGGGAGCTGAGCACCAGGCCTGACCTGGACAAAGTACCTGGCGTGGTGATGGACTTTCTGTTCGGTCCCTGGGCGCTGGTGATCGCGCACGCCAAACTTACAGATCCCTCCGGCCACAACGATGCAGGCGTGTTCGGTCTGGTCGTCAGCGATTTGCTGTGGAGCGTCAAACGCGAGGCCACGCTCAAAGCGCCAGCCAAGCTGTTCGAGATGATTCCGCGCATGCTGGCTACTTTGCGCGAAGGCCTGGCCAGGGTGGGGCACGAGCCGGGCGAAACGCAGGCGTTTTTTGAAACGCTGGAAAAGTTGCACCGTCCGGTGCTCAAGCTGCGCCGCGCCAAAAGCCAACAAGACGCTACAGATTCTGAACAGGCCGCGTTGGCGCCGATGGAGGACTATGAATTGCCGGCCAGCGCCGAGCAGCGCAAACCCAAAGCGCGCGCAGGCGCAGACGTGTGGCTGGCGCGGCAAGAGTTTGACGATGCGGGTTTTGAAGACACCGAGGTCACCGAAGCGGGTGAGTTAACGCCGGCTGCAGGCCTGCAGACCGAGGCGCTGTCGCCGCAGCTGGCACCCGACGAAGCGACCGGGTCGAACATGGCAACGCTTGAGGCAACAACTGACCCTGACAACACCGTGCCGCTGGATCCAGACGACGAGCTGATCAACGAATTTGTTGAAGCGCCCAGCGAGGCGGCGCAGGCACCGGAACCTGCTGAAGTGCTGGCCAGTCTGCGTGAAGGCAGCTGGGTGGACTTGTATTCCAAGCGTCGCTGGTTACGGGCCCAGTTGATCTGGGCCAGCACCAAAGGCACGCTGTTCATGTTCACCAGCCAGGGTGGCCAGCCCCATTCGATGACCCGCCGCAGCTGTGAACGCCTGATACGCGACCGCCTGCTACGCCCGGTCGAAACACAAGGCGTCGTGCGTCAGGCCATCGAGCAACTGGCCCAACAGCCCGAGCCTCGCGCGCGCGGGGCGACCGTGCGCAGCAGCCAACCGGCGGGTCTGTCGATCCATTAGCCCTGGTGAACTATTGAGCGTTTCAAAAATAGTGACAGTCGGTACGCTCCATCCGTCACCCCTGCCCTGTCCCAGAAGGAGCGGGCGTTATCAGCCCAATTCACTGCCGTGTATTCGGAAAAGATCAATAGAGCTTCAACTGGAAAGGACTTTCTCCCGATGGGTCAACGCCTCACACAAATAGCCACGCGCACGGGCGACGATGGCACCACCGGCCTGGGAGACAACACCCGCGTGCGAAAGGACGCCCTTCGCGTGCACGCCATGGGCGATGTGGACGAGCTGAACTCGCAGCTTGGCGTGCTGCTGTGCGAAGACATGCCGGTCACCGTGCGCGAGTTGCTGGTTGAGGTGCAGCACCAGCTGTTCAACCTGGGTGGCGAGCTGAGCATTCCCGGCTTTGAGCTGCTGAAAGCCGATGCCGTGCTGGTGCTCGACCAGGCCCTGGCCGACCACAATGCCCAACTACCCAAGCTGCAAGAGTTCATTCTTCCTGCTGGCAGCCGCGCCGCATCACAGGCTCATGTCTGCCGCACCGTGGCACGCCGCGCCGAGCGTGCTGTGGTGGCCTTGGGCGCGGTGGAGTCCTTGAAAGAGACCCCGCGCCATTATCTGAACCGGCTGAGCGACTTGCTGTTTGTGCTGGCGCGCGTGCTCAACCGGTTGAACGGCGGGGACGATGTGTATTGGCGCAGTGAAAGGCTTGCGCGCGCTGATGCATCGCGCGGGTAAGTGGCGTAATGCCTTTGGTCACCCCTTCGTCTGTCCCGGGAAAAGAGCCTGTACGGCAGCCTTGGCGGTCATGGCTGGCGGTTTGTGCGATTGAGTTTGCCAGCGCAGTTGCGGCACAACCCGCGGGAAAACCCACCACACCGTCCCCCCAAGCGGCCCAAGTCACCTGGACTTGCAGCCCTTTTTACCTGCCTGCACGCAGCATCTGGAAGCGCACCGTTGACATCGCCTACGACGACAAACGGGTGCGCGCGGTGCGCATCGATGGTGCGCTGGTCTACAGCTTTTCAATCAATGGCCCGCAAATCCTCACAGCTGTCGACGGCGAACGCATCCAGCTGGACATTGCTGCGCAAACCTGGACCAGCGACCTGCGCGGGATGGTAACGGCGCAAGGGCCTTGCGAGCGGTAGAGGGAGAGACAGCTGAATCACCCACGCTGCGTCAGCTTGACCAGCAAATTTTTGAGCGCTTCTATTTCAGCAGCACTAAATCCGGAAAATACAAGGGCCTCCTGCCGTTTTGCCGCCTCAATCAGCGGCTTGACCAGGCGCTGCCCCGCCTTCTCGATGGCCACCAGTGTGCGCCGCTGATCAGTCGCATCAGCCCATAAACCCACCCAGCCTTGCGCCGCCATGCGCTGTACCAGCTTGGTCACCGTGGGTTGTTTGGACAGCACCTCCTGGGCCAGTTGGCTCACCGGCATGGCCTGGCTGTCGTGCAAGGTAGCCAGCACCCGCCACTCGATGGACGTAAGCCCGGCGGCTTGTACCTGAGCCTCAAAATCTTTGAACAGCGCGTGATTGGCCTGGCCCAACAGGTAGCCCAGGTAGGTATCGACGAAGCGGAGCATTTGGGGAGCTTGGTCAGTTGAGGGCAGGGCAACGCTGCGCGTTGGTCTGTCCCGCAAGGTTTCAATTTGTTGAGGACGGAGCAATCCGCTGCTGCGCAGGTGGCTTGGTCTGTCCCGCAAGGTTTTAAAGAGGATGCTCCGTGTAGAACCTGCCCCCGTGAAACAGCAGCGGAGAGGCACCTTCGCGGTGGCTGCAGCGCTCGACCTCGCCGACAAAAATCACATGGTCGCCTTCTTCATAGCGGCTGCGGTTAAAGCACTCAAACGAGGCTGCACATCCGGCCAGTAGCGGCGCACCGCCGGCACCGTCTTGAAACGCTACATCGGCCCAACGGTCAATGTTTTTGCTGGCAAAGCGTTGCGCCAGTGCGTGCTGGTCAGCGCCCAGAATGTTGATGGCGTAATGCGAGCCGGTGCTGAAAGCAGCCAGTGAGCCCGCTGCGCGCGCCAGGCTCCACAGCACCAGCGGCGGTGACAGCGACACCGAGTTGAACGAGTTGGCCGTCAGCCCCACCAAGTCCCCGCTGGCAGTGCGGGCGGTGACGATGGTCACGCCAGTGGCAAACATGCCCAGAGCGGCCCGAAACTGAAGCGCTGAAAAACGGGGGGGTTGTGCGGTGTCGGGTGGCATGGGTGGCATGGGTGGAATTTACATGAAAATTCATATACATTGCGTGACAGACCAACTGACCTGCGCCAGCAGCCAGTTGCTCTGTCCTCGACAAGCTAATAACTTCGCGGGACAGACCAACCGACCTGCGCCAGCAGCCAGTTGCTCTGTCCTCGACTGATTAAAGATGATGCACGAACACCTTGAACCCGCCTGGATCACTGCCTTCGAGTCCGTCCTGCGGCGCTGTGCACTGCAGCCGCAGGACACGGTGGCTATTTTGTGCGAAAGCCAGAGCCGCAACGATCTACCCGAGCTGGCCCGCCAGGCGCTGGCCCGCATCGGCTGCCACTCATTTACGCTCACAGTACCCAGCGTTTTTGAGTCAAAACTGCCAGTAACCCGCTCTACAGGCGCTAGCGCAGCTATACAAAACATAGCGCCTGTGGTCGCTGCGCTGGCCGCCAGCACGCTGGTGGTCGACTGCACGGTTGAGGGCTTGATGCACGCGCCCGAGTTGCCCGCCATTTTGAAAGGTGCTGACAACCAGCAACCACGCGTGCTGTACGTGAGCTGCGAGCACCCCGAGGCACTGGCCCGTCTGGTGCCCGGTGACGAACTGGAGCCCATGGTCAAGTCACACATCAAGCGCCTGCGCGGTGCAAAGGCCATGCACGTTACCTCACTGGCGGGCACCGATCTGCACATCAGCCTGCCAGGTGCCACCGTGGGCGGCAACTGGGGCTACACCCGCACGCCTGGCACGCTCAGTCATTGGCCCGGCGGCCTGGTACTGGCCTTCCCCGTCGCCGACAGTGTGCGCGGCACCGTGGTGCTCGCCGAGGGTGATGTAAACCTGACCTTCAAGCGCTACATCGAGCGACCCGTCACCCTGACGATTGAAAACGACCACATCACCCAGATTGACGGGACCGGTGTGGACGCTGAGTTGATGCGCAGCTACATCAGCGCCTGGGCGAGTAACCCGGCGGACCCGAACCACCGAAGCGCCTACGCTGTCAGTCACATCGGCTACGGCCTGAATGCCGCAGCCCGCTGGGACAGCATGGCTCTGTACGACAAGCGCGATTTCAATGGCACGGAGCTGCGCGCGTTTGCGGGCAACTTCCTTTACAGCACGGGTGCCAATGAAGTGGCAGGGCGCTTCACGCAAGGGCATTTTGATTTGCCCATGCGCGGGTGTACGGTTTCGTTAGATGGGCAGGTTGTGGTTTCGGGAGGGAGGGTATGTAGATGACGGCTTTTTTAAACGCAAAGGGCGCAAAGGTTTCGCAAAGGACGCAAAAGGGGACAAAGAGAATTTCTGGAAGTCTTTTCTTGGCTTTCTCTGCGCACATTGCGCAACCTTTGCGCCCTTTGCGTTCATAAAACCCATGAGCGCCCTTCCGCATTTCAAGGCACAAGGCACAGGCCCCACCGTGCTCATGTTGCACGGCATTGGTGGCAACCATGCCGCGTTTGGCCCGCAAATGCAGTCGTTGGCCGGCGCGGGTTACCAGGCCGTGGCGTGGGATATGCCTGGCTACGGCCACAGCGCGCGCATTGACCCCTACACATTTGACGGTCTGGCTGATGCCTGCATCGCCCTCATCGAGCACTTGCAAACCGGCCCGGTGGTCTTGCTGGGCCACAGCATGGGCGGCATGGTTGCTCAGCAAGTGATAGCGCGTCGAGCAGATTTGGTGGGAGCTGCCGTGCTGGCGGGCACCGCCCCTTCGTTTGGCCGCAAGCCCGACGGGACGGTGTCGCAAACCTGGCAACAGCACTTCATCACCAGCCGCACCGGTCCGCTGGACGCGGGGCAAACCATGGCGCAGCTGGCGGCCACGCTGGTGTCACAAATGGCCGGGCCTGGCGTGCAACCAGCAGATTTGGCGCTGGCGCTGGATTGCATGGCCAGCGTGCCCACCGCCACCTACCGTGTGGCCCTGCAAGCCCTGCTCACCTTTGACCAGCGCGCCAACCTGGCCCGCATAGCTGTGCCCACTTTGCTGGTGGCAGGCCAGTTCGACAAGAGTGCGCCACCCGCTGTGATGCAAGCCATGGCTAACGCCATTGCCAACAGCCGCTACGTGCAGTTGCCCGGCACAGGCCACCTGCTCAACCTGGAAGCCCCGCAGGTGTTTGACGCGGTGTTACTGGCGTTTCTTGGAGCGCGAAGTGCCTGAGCCGAGACAAGCAATGGGGGTCAGATCCCGATTCAGGACACGGTCTGTCCGACGCGTGGTGATCCAAATACGTGCATCGGGCTCTGACCCCCATTGCGTGCTGGTCAACCGGGATGACTTGCGGGCGCTACTTGTAAGCCAAATCGGCCAGCAGCCCTTGTAATAACTGCTCAAGCAGCTATCAATAAAGGAGCAAATGAAATGTCTGAACTGAACTTCACTCCCGCCGTAGGCGATCTGCCCTTCACCCCCCAGCAACGCCACTTGCTGGCACTGGCGCACGAGCTGGGCAAAACCACCTTCGCCCCCCGCGCCCCGCAGTGGGACGAAACCGCCAGCTTTCCGTTTTCCAACTACGTCAACCTGAAAGACGCCGGCCTGCTCAAACTGTGCGTACCCACATCACACGGCGGCCTCGGCGCGGACTACCCCACGTACATGGTGTTGGCCGCCGAAATCGGCCGCTTCTGCGGCGCTACGGCGCTGACCTGGAACATGCACATCTGCTCCACCCTATGGACCGGTGTGCTGGCCGACGGCATTGAGATGACACCTGAGCAACGCGCCGAACACCTGAGCCGCCGCGAGCTGCATTTCAGCCGCATCGTCAACGACGGTGCCATCTACGCCCAGCCCTTCAGCGAAGGCACAGCCGCCGCCGCAGGCCGCGCGCCGTTTGGCACATCGGCCCGAAAAGAATCGCGCAACGGCGAGAGTGGCTGGCGCATCAACGGCAAGAAAATCTGGGCCAGCCTGTCGGGCGCGGCCAACTACTACGGCATCTTGTGCACCGAAGACGTGGAAGGCAAAACGCCTGATGCGCGTGACACGCTGTACATCAGCGTGCCCGCCATCTCTGCGGGGCTGAGCATCAGCGGCGACTGGAACCCGCTGGGCATGCGCGGCACCGTCAGCCGCAACCTCACGTTCAAAGACGTGTGGGTCAGTGACGCCGAGCAGCTCATGCCGCGTGGCATGTACTTCAAGGGCGCGCAGACCTGGCCCGCGATGTTCTTCACGCTGGCACCTACGTATCTGGGCGTGGCCAACGCGGCGTATGACTTCACCGTGAGCTACCTGCGCGGCGAGGTGCCTGGCGAACCACCGGTCAAACGCCGCCAATACCCCACCAAGCAAATCGCCGTGGCGCAAATGCGCATTCAACTGGAGAACATGAAAAGCATCTTTAGCCGCGCCATCGCCGAGGCCAAACCCAACCCCAGTAAAGACGAAAAACTGCGCCTGTACGCCGCCCACTACAGCGTGATGGAAGGTGCCAACGACATCGCCCGCCTGGCCCTGCGCACCTGTGGCGGCCAAAGCATGATGAAACACCTTCCCCTGGAACGCCTGTACCGTGACAGCCGGTGCGGTGCTCTCATGCTGCCGTGGACGGCCGAGCTCGTGCTGGATCGCATGGGACGGGAGACGCTGTATGAGGCGGGGGAGCGGGATGAGTAGGCCTGGGGTGACGCGCTTTTTTGTTTATTCTGGAGTGGTTAGCCAAGACTGCTGGTTTGCTCATCACGTTGAGGGCCTTGCGTGGGTATAGGCACATGTACCGTTCGCACACTTCAAGAGCACACCAGCTCAATAAGTACGCCTGGTTGCAGGGTAAACGAAAGGAAATTTGGTCGGCGCGGTGGAGGTGTATCTCAACTTGCCCAACAGGGCATCAATTTAAGTGGCGAGTGCTCGTTTTATCGCTGGATACACGCAGGGCAATTGCACCCACGCCCGGCCTCTGCGCCCTAAGCGAGGAGGTTGCCGCTGTAACTTGCTCTCATTGCTCCACAACTGGGCGATCGTCTCGCGTAACGACAGACACCTTGGCCTGTTCGTTCACATCGGAAGACGTGGCGATAGTCATCAACGTCTGCATTGCCAACAATCCAGACGGTGTTGTTTGATCGACTGCGGACGGGACGCTGACCGTGACAGAACCGTTTTTGGGCACTTGCTCAACCGCGAGACTTTACAGACCGAAAGCGATTCAGGAAACCGCAACGCATCGGATCATCATGGAGCAAGGACTCCGCGGAGTCCTTTTTTGGTTGCTACGTCCGAAAGATCACACAGCAATGTCTTTTTCGATGTCTTGCACTTTGCGGCGGGCCATGGCCAGGTTGCTCTTGGTTTTATCCAGCACGATATAGATGAACAGGCCTTCCTTGCGGGCCATCGGGCGGATGATGTGGTACTGCTTGCCCAGTGTGATCAGAATGTCTTCAATCACATCGTTCAGGCCCAGCGCACGCATGGTTTTCATTTTGGCGCGCACCACTTCGGTGTTTCCGGCGGCGGCCACTTCCAGGTCCACACCCGAGCCGATCTGGCCCAGGATCATGCCGCTGGTGGAATCCACCAGCATGGCGCACATGGCACCATCCAGGGTGAGCAGCTCTTGCATGGATTGATTGATGGTTGCCATAATTCTCTTCCTTCCGTCGTCGCCGTTTAAGAGTCCAGTAGCTGTCGCGGCGACGGGGTCGGCGGCTACTGGTTTGAAAATCCAGTTTACCTATTCAGCATGTCTTTGAATGGAATCCTTTGCGATCAGGGCCTGACGCAGTGCCAACATGTGCACGCTCCACTCTGCCCACGCCACACCCGATTTGGCAGCCACACAAATCAACACCCGTGCCGGGTCCTCGCCGCAAGGGAACAGTGCCACCACATGGTCTGCAAACGAGTACGCGGCTGATTTGAGGCCACCCAGGCTGACCAGTTGTGTCGACAGGCGCTGGTGAACCCGCCAAAACTCAATGGCGGCCTCGCCAATGTGCTCAATGTCAGGCAGCTGGCCCGAGTGTTGCCACACCATGCCGCTTTCGGCCTCTACCAGTGCGCAGCCCTGCACGCCGGGAAACTGGGCCAGCTTTTCAACCAGGGCAGCGACGGCGGGCATCAGGCTTGCTCCAGAACGCGGGCGGCCTGCCTGGCGTAATACAAGGTCTGGCCCATGATTGCGTCACGCCTGGTCACCACACTCAAGATCAGCGACACGTCAGCGCGGCGCGCTTGCAGCATCACGATGTGACCGTCGCGGGCTTCGATCACCAGACTGTCGCAAGCACCCAAGTTGCTTTCCTCGCCTGCAATCGCGCCCAGCGCGGCCAGCGAACTGGCCATGGCTGACAGGCGGGCTACTTGCGCAGTGTTTTCTGTGCGGGCCGACACCTCAAAGCCATCTTCCGTGGAGATGACCACAGCTACGGCCCCCTTGATGTTATCCATCACGGTTTGCACCGTGGCGTCGGCAGCCCGTTGCAAATTGGCATCTATCTTGGTTGTCATGCTCGTCAATCTCCCGTTTTGCTTTCCAGCTGCAGCAGCAGCAATTCCAGAATTTGCACCACCTGGTCGCGTTCGCGCACATCGGCGGGCAGCACCGGGCAGAGCACGCCGCTTTTTTCCAGGTGCGCCGCAAACTGCTCGATACCAGGCTGAGGATGTGTCTCCAGCCGACCCACCGCCACCACACAGGCGGTGTTTTCAATCAGCTCTGCAAAGCCTTTGAGGTAGCGATCCAGGTCGTCCATCGGGTCGCTCTGGCTGTTGTCGATCAAGATGATCAGGCCCAACGCACCGTTGCTCAAAATCTTCCACATGAAATCAAAACGCTGTTGCCCAGGCGTTCCATACAGACGCAGCTTCTCACCGTTGTCCAGGGTCAGCTCGCCATAGTCCATGCCGACCGTGGTCATGGCTTTGGATAAATTCACATCTGTGTTGCGCACGTCGGTGGACAGCGGGGGAATTTCACTCACGGCACCAATGGCGGTTGTTTTACCAGCGCCGGTCACGCCGGTGAAAAGAATTTTGTGCTCAATCACGATTTTGTTCCGGAAAAAATACCCAAGCGATTGCGTATGCGCGCCAGCAAGCCGCTAGGGGCCACGACCGGGGAGTCTGTTTTCGCTGGGGCTTGTGCCGCGTGACTGCTGGGCGATGCAGGCGCGAGCACACCCTTTAACAAACCAGTACGTTCCAGATCGCTCAAAAAAACGCGGCAATCGGCCAGTGGCTGACCGGAACGCAGTTGCAGCATGGCCAGCGTCTGCGGCTTGCCGGTCAACAAGGTGGCCAACCGCGTGCGTGCAGGCGTGTTTATCAGGCTGACAGGTGGCCAGCGCAGCAGGCGCGCAGGCTCCTTGTTCCAGTCGGTTGGATCGCTGGCAACCATCGGGCGCGCCGCGGTGATCATCGCGCCCACACGATTGAGCTCTTGCAGCAACTCGTCTGCACGCAGCGGCATGCACAAATAATTTGCTCGCGCGCTGGGCAAAGCACCCAGCACCAGAGCCTGTTGTTGATCACCGCTGTGGGCAACCAGATTTTTCGACAGCACGCCCTCGGCCACCATGCGCAAATCAGCCGGTTGAGCCTGGTACAACCATTCGTGTTCGGTGCGGGTAACGAGCAGGCGCACAAACGTCTTGACTAGTAACTCGTCTCTAACCGATAGGCCTTCCACGCTAAAGGTCAGGCTAGGCCGCGTCATTGCGACCTCGTGGCTCACCATGCTCATGGCGTCGCATCCAGCGCCGCCGCACCACCCCGTTGGTGCTGTACACCCACGAAATGCGTCACCACGCCCGCTGCGTCTTTCACGGGCGATACGAACAACTCGTTGAAAAACAGGCTGCCGTCTTTGCGGTAGTTGCGCAACATGGCGTGGCCATTGGTCTGGTTGCGAATGGCGGTGCGAATGTTCTCCAGAGCGGGCTGGTTGCAGTCGGTGCCTTGCAAAAGCCGGCAGTTGCGACCCATGATTTCGCTCGCTGCATAACCGCTCATGCGTTCGAACATGGGGTTGACGTAGATGATGGGCATTTCGGGGTCGATGGCGTCGGAGATCACAACACCTGCGTTTAAGGCCTGCCACTGGCGCTTCATGAAATCCAGCGCCTGCTGCGCCTGCAGGGTCGCCGTGATGTCGGTGATGGCGATCACCTTGAAGCGCTCGCCTGCCGGGTTTTTCACGCTGCGGGCTTTGAGCAGCAGATGAACTGCACCACTTGGACCCTCACGCCGCAAAGTGCGCTCGCCATCCAGACCCGGCCCACCCAGCCACTGGACCAGACTTGCCTCGGCATTCAGCTTTTCCAGCAAACGCGAGGCTGGCATGTTCAGCACATTCATCGCATCTACGTCTAGCATGCGTGCACTGGCGGGGTTGAGCATGACCAAGCGTGCCGTGTCGTCCAGCACGCACAACCCAACATCGGCTTGGTCCAGCCATGACGACAGCATCGCGTGCTCAAACTGATCATTTGCGCGGGTGTTTGCGCGGGGTGTATCAGGTGATGTCATAGATAAATTTTAAGAGGTAGCAGTCTGCAGGGAATTGTGTTTTATCGCACTCTGATGTTGTCAAATTAACGTTAAGTTCATGGCAATGAGTGCATAGCTTCACCTAATTGTGGCTTTTTTAACCATGAATTTTGACAATTGCTGGGAGGTTCCC
>JAYUXO010000498.1:0-6239 GCA_043753505.1 Comamonadaceae bacterium | reverse complement strand
GAACACATTCATTCGCCCGGTGCTGGTGCTGCTGACCTTGCCGGTCACGGTGGTCACGGTGGGGTTGTTTCTATTCGTCATCAACGCTGGTCTGTTTTACGCAGCCGCCCAGTTGCTGGAAGGTTTCAATGTGTCGGGCTTTTGGGCTGCGATGCTGGGCTCGGTGATTTATTCGGTGCTCGGCATCATTTCCGACTCAGCGCTCGAGCGCCTGTTCGCGAAGAATTAGCTCCACCTGCCGCGCGCGGGTGTCGATGATTGAGGCCTCAATGTGGTCATGGCGTGCCGGGTCATCGCGCTGCAAGCGTCGGCCCAGCTCTTGTGCGGCCTTCAGCCGGTCGTTGGCCGCTGCGTAGTCCAGCCACGCCGCTTGTGCCTCGGCTTCGGCTCGCAGCGCACGCTGCGCTTTGCCAGCAGCCGTGTAAGCGGTGGCGAGCCCTTGCCACGCACCGCCATCGCGCGGATGGCTGGCCACCCAGGTTTGCAGGGTCTGCGCCGCTTCCACCTGCCGACCCGTAACCACGCCCGCCTGCGCATACAGCAGCAATTCAGGACGGGTGGTGATGGCAGCTGGCTCGGGCAGGAGCGCAATGGCCCGCTCGGGCTGGCCTTGTGCCAGCGCGATTTCGGCGCTCAACAAACGCGTCAGGCGCTGCGCCGGTTGATCGGTTGCGGTCTTTTCCAACTGCTGCACCCACCGGTTTGCGCCTGTGAAATCGCGCAGGCGCAAGCTGGCCAGCGCTGCGCCGTAAACCACACCGGCTTGCGTTGCAACCGGCGCGGAGGCGGTGTTTGCAACAAGCGCCAAACGCGCCCGTAAGGCATCCACCCCAGGGTTGGACAACACTTGCGCGCGAGCAGTCAACATGGCTTGCACCGCACTTTTCGCGGAACTTGGAGCCGCACCTGGCGCGGCGGCTGCGGCTTTGCTGCCTTGCGATTGAAGTGGCAGTCGCGACTGCATGTCGGCCATGCGCTCGGTCGTGAGCGGGTGGCTGCGCAGGTAAGGAAAAGCGCCCCGGTCGTTCAGTCGGTTGCCCTGCTGCAATTTTTCAAACATGCCTACAAAGCCTTGCGGGTCAAACCCCGCTTGCCCGGCGATCGCAAAGCCCACCCGGTCGGCCTCGCGCTCCATGTCGCGCGAAAAATTCAATTGGCCTTGCACCGCCACCGCCTGGCTGCCGGCAATCACTGCGTTGCCCACGTCGGGGTTTTTGCTGGCGGCCAGCGCGCCCAAAATCATCGCGCCAATTAGCCACGGCGTTTGCCGCTTGTCTTTCGTCATCAGCCGCGCAATGTGCCGCTGCGTCACATGGCTGATTTCGTGCGCCAGCACAGACGCCAGCTCGTCGCGGCTGCTCACCACGGCCAGCAGCCCCAGGTGCAGGCCAAAGTAGCCACCCGGCAGCGCAAACGCGTTCACGCTGCGGTCTTTGCCTAAAAACACCTCGAAGGCAAACCGCTCCTGCAATTCATCGCTCAGCTCGCCCCGCGCCCGCGCCGCCGCCAGCAATGGCTGCCAGATGCTCTGCACATATTCCACCAGCACCGGGTCGTCGATGTAGTCCGGATCGCGGTACAGCTCACGCGCAATCCGGTCACCCAAACGCCGCTCGGCACCCGCCGTCATCTCGCTGGTGTCGCCCAGGGTGGGCAGGGTGGATTGCGATTGCGCCAGATTGCCCAGGAAAATTGCTACAAATAATATAGCTGCTTGAGCAGTATTGATAAGGGCTGATAGCCTAAAAGGCTTGAAAAATGTCATGCGTTGGGTAGGTAGATTGCCAAAAACTGAGTTCTTTATGATGCCCAACACCCGCAAGGCGTTCGTAAAGTTTTATGACCTCTCCAAATCCTCCCTCCCAACCCCTGCCCCCCCCGCTCACCCACCCGCTTACCCACTTCGACGCCCAAGGCCAAGCCCACATGGTCGACGTGGCCGCCAAGCCAAACACCCACCGCGTGGCGGTGGCCACTGGCCGCATATCCATGCAGCCCGCCACCCTGCAGCTCATCTCGCAAGGCACGGCCAAAAAAGGCGATGTACTGGGCATTGCCCGCATCGCTGGCATACAAGCCGCCAAAAAAACCAGCGACTTGATTCCCCTGTGCCACCCTTTGGCCATCACCCGCGTGGCCGTCGCTTTCGAACTGGAAGCCACCGCCGTCGTTTGCACCGCCACGGTTGAAACCGTAGGCCCCACCGGCGTAGAAATGGAAGCCCTGTGCGCTGTGCAAATAGCCCTGCTCACCATCTACGACATGTGCAAAGCCGCCGACCGCAGCATGACGATCAGCGATGTGCGGGTGCTGGAAAAGCACGGGGGAAAGTCGGGGAGTTTCGTGGCTTGAGGGTGTTGGCCAGGCGGACTTCCCGACGTGCGAACCGCCAAGAACGCAAACCCTACTTGCGCAATCCCAACTGCACCCGCACCGCCTCTTCCACCGCCTGCATATCAACCTTGGACAACTCCCCCAGCTTGGACTTCAAGCGCAGTTTGTCAGCCGTCATCATCTGATCTGCCATCGCCTTGCTTTGCGAATTACCCACCGTAACCAGTGCGCTGCCAGGGAACAATCGCTGCGTATTTGAAGACAGTGCCACGACAATCACTCGAGACAGATTGCGGTTGGCAGCATCGTTACTGATGATCACGGCAGGGCGTGTTTTACGAATCTCACTGCCCACCGCAGGATCGAACTCTACCCACCACACCTCACCGCGTTTCATGGGCAACAGTGTGGTGGCTTCCGCTACCCAGTTCAACAGGTGCCTCGTTGGCGCTGTCGCGAATCAAACCTGCAATCCACTCGTTGGCCTCTGCCTCGTGCTGCTCATCAGCAGCCATAGCCCGATACCCAGCATCCAGATCGGGCGTATTGAGCACCAGCGGCCGAGCCAACTCTTGCAAAAACTGGCTTACCTTGCCCCGGCCCACCACCCGAAACAGCGCGTCATAAACATCTTCATCCATCGTTAAAGTCAGTCGCTTTTGCATAATGCACCTCCAAAATACACGTATTGTGCATTACGTGTTGTGAAGGCAGTTGGGGCCAAAAATTGGGGACTCCCTGGCGCGAGAAGTCAGTTCGCCACCCCGGTCTTCACCCGCCAAGCCTCATAGTCCTGCGGAAACGCCGCCTTGAACCGCGCCAGGTGAAACACCGCCTCATCCAGCCGCCCCAGCATGGTGGCGCTCTCGATCAACTTTTCCACCACCCGCGCCTCGGGCGAGTAAGGCAGCAAGCCCAGGGCCAGGTCATACACCTGCTGCGCGTTGTCGGGCTTCAACTGCATGATGGACAGCTGCGCAAAGCGCGCCGTGTCCTTAAAAAACCAGGTTTCGCTCGACTTGGCCAGCGTGTCTTGCTTGTACGAAGCCGCCCGCGATTCAGGCTGCAGGTAAATCTGGCTCACCCGCCAATAGTCCCACGCCACCACCCCTAAAAATACTATCGAAATAATAGCTGCTTGAGCAGTAACCGTTTGGGCTAGAGACCGTTTTGGCTTGAAACCAATCGTGCCAGCCGTGGTGTCATTCAAGTCGGCGGTGACAGGCTCAACAACTCTGCCCAGCGCCAGGTTTCCCATTTGGTCATCTGCTTTGATCGGCCCTGGCCGCTCCCACAGCATCCAGATGCACAGCCCCACCGTCATCTGAAACGGTCCGTACCACAGCGGGTATTCCACCAGGCTGTGCAACCCAATCACCATCAACACCGTCCAGGCCAACTGCCGCGTCGCATCCGTCTCCGCCCAAGGTTTCAAACGCACGATGCGCCAGATCACCAGACCGCAGAACAACAGGGCAAACGGCACCCCCAACTCCACCGCCAGGTGCAGCGGCAAGTTGTGCGCGTTATCCAAAATGTCACAAAACCGTTCCCCGGGGTACAGATTGATGTAATGCGCGTAGTCCAGGTTGCCCCAACCCCAGCCGAGGAGCGGCTTTTGTTGGATCAGGTCAATGACGTTAGACCAGAGGGTGAGGCGACTGGCGCAGGGGGCATCGCCGGCTTGGAGACGGGCTAGGGCGCCGTGGGTTGTGGCGTCGAGCCCCGCGGCCAAGGGCAGCAATACAACTGACATCCCATAGGCCATTAAACCCATGACCAGAGCAGCACGGGTAGTTGGCAAACGCCAGGCACCCCACCACAGCGCAAGAAGGCAAATTGCGACGAGTTGAAACAGGCCCGTGCGGGAGTTGGAGGCGGCATTGCCTGCCATGAGCAGGCAAACGGCCAGTCCCACCGTGGCCCAATACAGCAATCCCCCTACACCATCAGTATGTCGAGCGGTTACTACACCATACGCTGCATAAGTTTTAAAAATCAATTTGCGCTGCACAACCCAATAGATCACTGTAGCGAATACGATATTGCATAACGTTGCAAATTGGTTGCGTTGCCGCAGGTTAGCAAGCGCCTCACCGGGGCTAGATTGGCTCATCCAAAAAGAAAAATGGACGGCAATACCAGAATACTGGCACAGACCAACAACACAGCTCACAAACCCGGCACAAAGCCAGCCATAAACTACCAGTTTCAGCAAACGATCATTATGTAGTTGAGATGCACCCGGCGGTTTGCAAAGTAAAATCACATACAAAAGAGCGAAAATCCAAGAGGTAAAAACTGCGACAGCACCAACAATTGGACCAAACGTGAATGGATTTATCCATGGCAATGCCACGACAACACCAAACTTATCAAAAGCGCGGCGCATGAATCCTAAATAATCATCAGCGACACTCGGATGGTGCATATTTCGCAGGCAAGGTCCCTGCATTCACGTTGGTTAAGCCCCTGGAGGTGGCAGTTAAAGTGGTTTGGCTAGCACATGACCAATCTATCGCGCCTAGCGATGTAGAAACAGGCGTCACACCGTTGACATTAGGCGATAGCATGATTGTCAAACCATCTAGTCCAGTCGGAATGCCGTTGTTTCCGTCTGCGTTCAAGAACATTGAAATACGCCACGGCGTAGTTGGCGTACTGGTGTAGTTTTTAACGTATTTTGTTTGCTTACTTGCTGTTGCTACGCTAGCGATCGTGGCACTCGCCGTATTTAATCCGTTAACACCGTTGGTTTGGAAGCCCTCAGACATTAATTCACGTGGTATCAATGAAGCTATTAATAGCTCTGATACTTTACTACGTATAGTGTAATCTTGATATGCGGGCAATGCAACCGTTGCAAGAATACCAGTTACCGCGACTACAATCATCAACTCTATCAAAGTAAAACCCCTTTGGGTCCTACAACTCATTAAATTTTCCATAACTTTATATGCTTCTGACCTAAAGTGTTATAGGGCTGCAGAAATTTACTACTAACCGGTATGGCCTGTTCCAGAAGTAAAATTAATTTCAAGCACCAGTTTATGTTTGAGCTAGCCTCTATTTGGCTATTTATATAAACACCAATTACATCAACATAGATGGTGCGTGAAGATGCGAATGTCAAATAGCAAATTATGTAGCACCTTTAAAATCCATCGCCCTTTAAAAATCCAACGATAGCTCCCGACTTGTTTAATACCGCAACCCACTCCTGCCGGCCTATTACCGGTACACAACGCAACCCGGAAATAGTTAAATTATGTTTGTCCGCAATTGCCATAGCATTCTTTGTTTGTTCAGGATATTTGTTTAAAAATTTGGTTAAGTCAAGTCCGCGACCAAATGCTGTAGACCCTGTTGCAATACTATACGGTGTATAGAAGTCTGGTCGTTCACCATAGTCTCTACCGCCGCCAACTGATTCGAACATAACTGTATTTTTCTCATTTACGTCTTTTGGTGCTCTAAGTCCAACGATTAATGGCCCTGAAAAAAAACCTATCTGTAGGGTTTCCGGCAACGCAAGTAATTCAGCCGCAGGAACCGCCTGGGCGGAAATCACCTTAAATCGATCAACTTCATGAACTAAATATAAAGGACGAACCTGCCAAACAGTCCAAATACCGTAAACCAATGCGATTAACTGGACAACACCAACGAGCGTCAGGTCGCGTATTAATTCCACACGCGGTTTTTGCGGGTTGTACAGTACCGCTGTGAGCACTGGCCCGCACACAACATCCACAGCAACGACTAAAAGAAAAAGTTCTTGCCCTCCAGATAATTCACTGTACGGCCAGGGATACCAGATTCCTAAAACTAAAATAGCTGCGCAAGACGCCACAAACGCGCTCAATGCAGCGTGAATTCCTGACGCCTTTAATGCATTCCTGATT
>JAYUXO010000497.1:0-6240 GCA_043753505.1 Comamonadaceae bacterium | reverse complement strand
CGGCAAATACTTCGCTCCGAAACAACTCGCAACGTATAGCTTCGCGGTACATCTGAGCCATAGGTAACGCGTTTGTGTCTAACTGCGCGCATAGCTGCAGCTGTTCAATCGCCCGTTGCCATCGCCCCATCACGCACAAAAGTTGAAAAAGATGAATACGCAACTTCGCGGAACTGGCATCGCGCTTGATTTGCGATTGAAGCTCAGTTAGCTGGTTAGCAAGCGTCGTTGCGTCTTGGTTCATATCGTTTTCTCATGCAACAAATCTGCAGTGTCAAGAAGTACCCCCGATTGGAGATGCCCCTCGACAAGCCAGCAGCATGAAGTGTATTAAACCTTTTGATTCTCTTTCTGGTTCCATTCTGCAACGGTACCAGCGCCTTTGCCGCCTTCTTTGGTTTGCTGAAAATATTCAGTTTTAATCTTTGAAAACGCCAGAGAAACACTGACATGAGGCATTGCATTTGGCGAACCGGAAAAGGACACGCCTGTCACCACAACATCGGTCAGCGTTATTTCCAAGTAGTTCCAGCTTTTATTGCCTTCCATTTTTGTTGCATGCAACTTGGCGGTGCCATAGTGTTTGTTGCCCGCGCAACCCGCCATTAAGGTAGGAATTGCTTTTTCCAATTGGCAAGAGACAACCATGTCCGAATACGACACAGAACCCAAGCCGGCACCCCCTCCGAAGCCCGCGCTACTTGTAGAGTGCAAGCCTTCTTGATAAGACTCAACATCAATCCAGCCAGCGTGGTTAGATTCCACACACTCACCACCAACACCGTCGATTTGTAAAAACAGATTTCCAGCCATGATTAATTCCTTAAATTACTACCACTTACAGTTAAAAACCCCTTCGCTAGCGAAGAGCACGTGAACTTTAGATTAAATTTGCCCGCTTTTTTACTACGAAGCAGCCTTTGTTGAAGGCAATTTCGATACCAAACGCAACGAAACAGTCAATCCCTCCAATTGATAGTGCGGCCTTAGGAAAAATTTAGAAGTGTAATAGCCTGGGTTGCCTTCAACCTCCTCCACAACCACCTCGGCAGCAGCAAGAGGTTTGCGTGCTTTAGTTTCTTGTGATGAGCTTGCTGGATCTCCGTCTACATAATTCAAAATCCATCCGTTCAACCACTTTTGCATATCCTCACGTTCGCGAAATGAACCAATTTTATCGCGCACAATACATTTCAAGAAATGGGCAAAGCGACAGCACGCAAACATATAGGGCAAGCGAGCGGCAAGGTTTGCATTAGCTGTCGCATCGGCATCATAATATTCGGATGGTTTATTGAGTGACTGTGCGCCAATGAATGCTGCGATATCGGTATTTTTCCTGTGAACTAATGGCATAAAGCCATTTTTTGCCAATTCAGCTTCCCGACGATCGCTAATAGCAATTTCAGTAGGACATTTCAAGTCAACGCCGCCATCATCTGAGGGAAATGTGTGCGCTGGCAGATCAGTGACTGCACCGCCAGACTCAACACCCCGGATGGAGGTGCACCAGCCATACTCTTTAAACGATCGGTTAATGTTGGTCGCCATAGCATAAGCTGAGTTAGACCACGTGTATTTGGCATGTGATCCGCCTTCCGTATCTTCCTCGAAGGCAAACTCATCAACTGGATTTGTCGTAGCGCCATATGGCAAACGCGAAAGATAACGAGGCATGGCCAAGCCGACGTATTTGGAATCGTCCGATTCACGTAGACCATTCCAAGCTGCATACTCTGTGTTAGAAAAGATTTTTGTCAGGTCGCGTGGATTCGATAATTCCTGCCACGAAGTCATCTGCATTAGATTCGGGGATGCACCGGCAATAAATGGGGCATGTGCTGCGGCGGCCACGCGAGCCATTTCTCCCAGCAGTTCCACATCCGGCGCACTGTGGTCAAAAAAGTAATCACCCACCAGGCAGCCGTAAGGCTCGCCACCAAATTGACCATATTCCTCTTCGTACAATTTCTTGAAGATAGGGCTTTGATCCCAGCCTGTTCCTTTGTAACGACGCATGGTTTTACGCAGGTCATTTTTAGAAATGTTCAGTACCCGGATTTTGAGCATCTCGTCAGGGTCCGAGTTATCGACCAGATACTTTAGCCCGCGCCACGACCCCTCCAGCTTCTGGAAATCTTCATGATGAAGAATTAGATTCATTTGCTCTGACAGCTTCTTATCCAGCGCTGCGATGAGTGCTTCGATAGTCCTGTAGGCATCTGTAGAAATGGTTTTACTGTGTACCAGTGCTTGCTGAGCCAGGGTTTGAACGGCAGACTCGATAGCGCCGCGTGCTTCGTCAGTCTTAGGCTTGAATTCCTTATTTAGCAACGACGCGAATTCGTGTCCTTGAAATTCCACTTGACCGAGGCTTGATGATGATTGGGCTTCTGTTGCCATGTTGCATTTCCTCCTTAAACAAGGCCAGGCGCAGAGTCGCCGGGCTTAGCCGATGCAGACAATGAAGCCATCAGGGCTGGGTCTTGCAGCACCTTTGCCAGAAGTTCCTCGGCACCAGATTTGCCGTCCATATAAGACAACAAGTTGTGCAACTGGGTACGTGCCTCCAGCAATTGGTTTAAGGCACCGATTTTCTTCGCCACGGCGGCCGGAGAAAAATCGTCCATGCTTTCAAAACTCACGTCCACAGAAAGGTAACCCTCGCCGGTCAGAGTATTGGGCACGTTGAATGCTGCGCGAGGTTTGATCGCCTTCATGCGGGCATCAAAGTTGTCAAAATCAATCTCGGTGAATTTGCGATCTGCAATTTCAGGCTGTGGCACTTCAGATTTGCCAGACAAGTCGGCCATAACGCCCATGACGAACGGGATCTGGATTTTTTTCTCCGATCCGTACACCTCAACGTCGTACTCAATCTGCACGCGTGGTGCACGATTTTTTGATATCCACTTTTGACCGCTCTTCCTTGCTGACATGGTTCGTTTCTCCTGTTGAAGTTAGTTCCAAAAACGCATCATTTTGATGTAACCGAATGAAGTGTCACTCGTCTGGCGATTTTGCGCCAGTAAGCATTTGTATGTGGTGCATCGAGTCGGGCGTCAGCTCTTTGACGAGGCTCATGAAGTCCATACCCAGAAGCCGTTCGGCGCGTCGTGCAAACAATGCCGCCGGGTTACTCGGCTCGTGTTGCTCAAGGTAAGCGCAGGCCCTTTGTAAAGCTCTGCGGACATCTTCCCGTGATCTGATTTCCCCAACAGCAGCACCACCACGCGCTGCGGTGGGCTGTGAATCGCCACCCTCCCCAGACGCGGACGCAAAGTCATCGATCGGCAAATCGCCATTTGGAGATCTGGCACGCCCGATCGCATGGCTGACGGCTTTCATCAAGCCTTTTAAAGCGGAAAAATCAGGCTGCTCACGACCCGCCATGCGCGTTTCAACCCGGGCGCTGAGCGCCGCGATTGACTCCACAGCTGTTTCGAAAGCAAGGACTGGCTGAGAACCCTCAGCAATCGCATCGGTCAAAATCGAAACGATTTGCACGTCAGAGTAGGTGGCTGTCGCATCGTGCGTTGCGGCCATTTCCACATCACGAATCTTGACAGGCAGTGCGCGGTTGGTCAGCAACGCATCACGCAGCGCGCGCATGATGGGTGAACCGTCTGCGTAGCTTCCGCCGCTGCTGGACAGCGATGCAAGCGCACCGATGCGCAGATACGGATCATCATCGCCGTCAATGATCAAGCGCGGATGGACTTCGTCCCAGTATTTCTCACAGAGAAGATTTATGAGCTGTACGCCCGCGGCAAAACCGGGAACGCCGTGCAGTCGCGTGGCCGCTTCCGTCAACCAGGCAGCAACACGCAGATCTTTAGAGCGGTTCAAAAGCTCGCTAGCCAGTCGCTCCACGACGCGCCAATCGGGCTCAACAGCGGCAATCACCGTGTCGCCAAACTGTTGCTCTGGTTTACCAGCTGCAGCCTGAGACAGCGCTAAAAAACTGCCGTCGTACTCAAGGTCGAGCCCACACGGTTGCTGGTCATCAATCGGCTGGGCATGCTGGCTCAGGTCGTACAAGTGGCTCTCCTGGGGGACGTGTTGAACAAAGTGGTGTCGGTGCGTTTACAAACGGTGGGCAGTACATCAGCTTGGACTCACAATTACAAGGTGACGAAGGTCACACGCGCTGAAAAATACCGGAAGCTTCGCGCATTTCTTGACAGATTCGCATGAACAACATGACCGTGAGTTTGGCGTTGAAGCCAGTGAATTGCTATCAAATATGTAGCTTGCTAGCATCACTGGGTGCTGACTATAGTTCGATTTGGCTTACATTTGCCTCGTAATACGAAAGAATTGCAAATTCATAGGTTTACAGATGCACGTATAGCGATTTGAATCACAAACCATCTAAGGATTTGCGTGTCTATCTTGCCGACATCCACGCTGCGCGCGCACCCTAACTGCTTACCGGTAGGCGCCCGAATTGGTGAATTCGAGGTGACTGGATTGGTGGGTGAAGGCGGCTTCGGCATCGTTTACTTGGCGCGTGACACCGCGTTGCAGCGTAATGTGGCGCTTAAGGAGTTCATGCCTAGCGCGCTGGCCGGTCGGGTGAACGGCACGCGTGTCGCCGTTCGCAGTCCGGACCACCAGGCTAAATTTGACGCGGGCTTGAAAGGCTTTGTTAAAGAAGCGCAGCTACTGGCGCGGTTCAACCATCCATCGCTGGTCAAGGTGTACCGGCTGCTTGAAGGCAATGCCACCGCGTACATGGCCATGCGTTATTACGCGGGTGAAACATTGGCGAAACGCATGTCACGTCGCGGGGTGACATTCGACGAAGCAGCGGTTGAGTGCATCGTGGCTCCTCTTTTCAGCGCGCTGGAAATACTCCACCAAGCCCAGGTTTTTCATCGCGACATTGCGCCCGACAACATCATGTTGTCGCAGGAAGGCTCAGTGTTGCTGGACTTTGGATCGGCTCGGCACATCATCGGCGAAGGCGTACAGGCTTTAACGGCCGTCCTTAAGCCCACTTACTCCCCTGTGGAGCAATACGTAGCGGACGGCACGATGCGCCAGGGCGCTTGGACTGATGTGTATGCGCTGGGTGCCGTGATGTACCACTTGGCGACCGGTAGACCCCCAGTTCAGGCTGTGTCGCGGTTGATGACCGATTCGATGCCGACGATCCGTGAGGTGAAAGGCGATGCTTTCTCCGCACGCTTTTCAGATGCAGTTGCACAGGCCATGGCGGTGGCCGTCGAAAACCGTTTGCAAAGCATTGACGCCCTGCGCGGTGCTCTCGGCTGGCAGGCACTGGCGCCGCTTACAGCCGTCACGCCCACGCTGGCCAGCTTTGAGGAAAAAAAGTTGACCCTGATGAAGCAAGCAGGCGTTGCCAGACCCGTACCGCCAGTCAGGCAGGCGTCTGCAGCCGTGCGAAGCTGGGTGCTGGGGGCGGGCGTTGCGGTGGTAGTGTTTGGCCTAGTATTGGTTTACCTGATGCGCTACCCGTGAGGGCTTTATCTTGTCCAAACGCAGCATTGCGTTCAGAATTTGCAACCTCACAAACGCATGATCACGTGTGTTTGATGGGATTCTGGTTGCGCGTAACAAGACGCTCCCGGCCATCACCACAGCGCATGTTTCCCACATCATTGCGGCTTCAAGACACGTTCACCAGTTCTGTATGACCCCTGCCCTGCCATCTTCACTAGCTACCGCCTCCAGCGCACTGCCCATCGGTATGCGATTGGGCGAATTTGAAATCACCGGTGTGCTGGGTGAAGGAGGCTTCGGCATTGTTTACAGTGCCAACGACCTCAGCCTGGATCGTACCGTTGCCATCAAGGAATACCTGCCGTCTGCCTTGTCGTATCGCAACCATCAGGCCACCGTACAAATCAAATCAGAAGAACATACAAAAACCTTTGCAGCGGGCCTGGCGAGCTTTGTCAACGAGGCCCGTCTGCTTGCGAGTTTTTCCCATCCCGCGTTGGTCGAGGTTTTTCGTTTCTGGGAGGCTCATGGCACGGCTTACATGGCCATGCGTTACTACCCGGGGGCCACTTTTCTAGCCACATTGAAGGCCAACCCGCAGATGGCCACCGAAGCCTGGTTGCGGCGCACGCTGGATCCTGTTCTGTTGGCCTTGACCGAGTTGCATGCCCAGCAGTGCTATCACCGCGATATTGCGCCTGACAACATCATGGTGCTCCCAGATGGTCGCTCGGTACTGATGGACTTCGGTGCTGCCCGGCGCATCATTGG
>JAYUXO010000496.1:0-2491 GCA_043753505.1 Comamonadaceae bacterium | reverse complement strand
CCGAGCTGGGTGCGCGCGATGTGCGCAGCTTTTGCCGGCAGCACGGCATCGCGCGGCCCGATGCCAAGCTGATTGAATTTCTGGTGCACGAGCACCTGAGCATGAGCCGCATTGCGCAGAAAGAAGATCTGAGCGACCCCGAGGTCATCGCCGCTTTCGCCAGGCGTGTGGGCAATGAGCGCTACTTGACCGCGTTGTACCTGCTGACCGTGGCCGACATCCGCGGCACCAGCCCCAAGGTGTGGAACGCCTGGAAGGGCAAGCTGCTGGAAGACCTGTACCGCTACACCCTGCGCCATCTGGGTGGACGGGCACCCGACCCTGATGCCGAGGTGGAGGCCACCAAACGCGACGCCATGGTTCTGCTGGCGCTGCACGCCCTGCCCTTTGAGGCGCACCTGCCGCTTTGGAACACGCTGGACGTGCGCTATTTCATGCGCCACGACGCGGGTGATGTGGCCTGGCACACGCGTGTGTTGTCGCGCCACACCGGCAAAGCCAACGCCATCGTGCGGGCCCGCCTGTCGCCCATTGGCGAAGGCCTGCAAGTGGTGGTTTACACGCCCGACCAGCCTGACCTGTTTGCCCGCATATGCGGCTTTTTCGACCAGCATGGTTTTTCGATTCTGGACGCCAAGGTGCACACCGCCAACAACGGTTACGCCCTGGACACCTTCCAGGTGGTCAACGCTCTCATGCCCGAGCACGACCGCGAGCTGATCAGCATGGTGGAGGTCGATTTAGACAACACGCTTGAAACACCAGGCCCCCTGCCTGAGCCCGCCAGCTTGCAACAGCGCGGGCGCATCTCGCGCCGCGTGAAAAGCTTTCCCATCGCTCCCCGCATCGACCTGCGCCCGGATGAAAAAGCCCAGCGCTGGCTGCTGACCATTTCCGCCAGCGACCGCGCAGGCCTGCTCTACAGCGTGGCCCGCGTGCTGGCCCGCCACAAGCTGAACCTGCAACTGGCAAAAGTCACCACCCTGGGCGAGCGCGTGGAAGACACGTTTTTGATTGACGGGCCAGAGCTGCAACACAACCGCAAGCAGATTGAAATTGAGACGGAATTGCTCGAGGCGCTAGGGGCTTGAAATGTCGATGAACACTATTGATTTGCTACTAAAATAATAGCTGCCTGAGCAGTATTTGTAAGGGCTACCCGGCATTTTTTCTTGAATCAAGAATCAAGAATCAAGAACTTTTGTCTGCTCAGACAGGCCATCTGACCACAACGACCCTCACCGCTGCGCCTTACTCCCGCGCCACCGCCAGCACCAATGCACTGGCCTGTGCCGCCAACTGTGGCAGGTCTACCAGCCGGTCTTGCTCGATCAATGCCAGTACCCATTCATGTATGCCGCCCACAACGGCCATGGCCATGGCCGCTTGCAAGGGCTCACGGCGGTTGGCGTCGGCGTTCACGACTTCCAGCATCAAAGCGGCCAGCTGCTCGTTGGCGCGTCGGCGTGAAGCCAGGCCTGCTGCGCCCAAGCCGTGGATTTCAATGAACAGGGTGCGTAGCAGCACCGGGTTTTGCGCCAGACACGCGAAGTAGGCAGCCAGGGCTTGCTCGACCTGGGTTTGCCAATGGCGCTGGGGGTTCAGCGCGCCGCGCAGCACTTGCAAGGCGTTGCGGCTGGAAGTTTGGTGCAGCGCGATCAGGCACTCGGCTTTGCTGGTGAAGTATTGGTAAAACGTGCGGCGCGACACCGCTGCCAGGCTCACCACGTCCGCAATGGTTGTGTCGGCATAGCCTTTGGCGGCTACCGTCAAGGCCATGGCCTCCAGCAGACGCTGGCGGTGCTCGGGCTGCGGTGGGGTGCTGGGCTCGGTCGTCAAAGGTGCGCTTTTCATGAGCGATTGTGAAGCGATTTTTGACACTACCCAACTTGGTACTTGACAGTACCACTGTTTGCATTGAACAATACAGTGATGGTACATGTGCGTACCACCACACAGATTACACATCACCACCGGATGAAAGCCCCTTTATGACCGATCTTGTTGTCCGCCGCCTGCTGGTTGACCTGCAGCAACCCTTTGCCCGCCATTGGTGCGGTGGAGATGCGTTTCGCAGCGCTTTTTTCAACGCCTTGTCGATGAGTTTTCCGTTGGGCGAGCAATTCTTCATCGACTCGGTGCGCAATGGCCACAAGGCTTTGCCCGCCGACCAGCAGGCCGCATTTGAAAAAGAGGTGGCGGGCTTTGTGGGCCAGGAGGCTACGCACCGTCGCATCCACGCGCTGTTCAACGGCCATCTGGACAAGCAGGGCCTGGTCAACCATTGGGCACCCCGCTCGCAGGAGCGCATGAAGTTGCTGGAAGGCTCTGACCCGCGCCACCCGTTGGCCATCACCGCGGCCAACGAACACTTCACCGCGATTTTTGCTGAGTGGATGCTGGCGAACCCCAGCATGGCGTACAGCGACGACACCCGCCTGCAAACGCTGTGGCTGTGGCATAGCGCGGAAGAGTCGGAGCACAAAAGCAC
>JAYUXO010000495.1:0-2503 GCA_043753505.1 Comamonadaceae bacterium | reverse complement strand
GCTGGCAGCGCCAGGTGCTTGTTCTTCAAGGTGCACAGCGTGCCTAACGGGCTCATCTCGGTCATGCCCCAGGCGTGCAGCACCTCTACGCCGTAGTCGTCGTTAAACGCGGTAATCATGGCCGGTGGACAGGCCGAACCACCAATCACTGTGCGCTTGAGTGTGGAAAAGCGCAGGCCTGCAGGCTTCATGTGGGTCAGCAGCATTTGCCATACGGTAGGCACACCGGCGGCGTAGCTGACTTTTTCGGCTTCGATCAATTCGTAGATTGACTTGCCATCGAGCGCCGGTCCGGGGAACACCAGCTTGGCACCGGTAAGCGCCGCCGAATACGGAATGCCCCAGGCGTTAACGTGAAACATGGGCACCACAGGCAGGATCGCGTCGCGCGCGCTGATGCCCATCACATCGGGCAGCGCGGCGGCATAGGCATGCAGGATGGTGGAGCGGTGGCTGTACAACGCGGCTTTTGGGTTACCGGTTGTGCCGCTGGTGTAGCACATGCTGGAGGCGGTGTTTTCGTCAAATGTGGGCCATGTGTACGTGGTGGGTTTGCCAGCAAGCCAGGCTTCATAACTGATCAGGCCGGGTATGCCAGCGTCTGCCGGCAGCTTGTCGGCATCACATAGCGCCACGTACTGGCGAATTGTGGTGCACTTGGCGTGCACGGCTTGCACCAGCGGCAAAAAGCTCATGTCAAAACACAGCACCTGGTCTTGCGCGTGGTTGGCAATCCAGGCAATCTGCTCAGGGTGCAGGCGGGGGTTGATGGTGTGCAATACGCGGCCCGAGCCGCTCACACCAAAGTAAAGCTCCAGGTGGCGGTAACCGTTCCAGGCCAGCGTGGCCACGCGCTCGCCTTGAGCAAGGTTTAAACCGTCCAGCGCATGGGCGGCCTGTCGGGCGCGGCGGGCCACGTCAGCCCACGTATAGCGGTGCAAATCGCCCTCCACCCGACGGGACACAATTTCAGCGTCGCCATGGTGGCGCTCCACAAAATCAATCAACGACGAAATCAAAAGCGGTTGGTCTTGCATCAAACCCAGCATGAAAATGCTCCTTGAAATGTGATGGGGCAGTATGTCGCACCGACTCTGCCCGGCCATGCGGGAATGTCCGCAAATCCAGGATGACACGTCAACTGCGGGACAATCTGCACCATGAACAAACCACTGGACGCATCGCTACACACTGCCGATCTGGGTCTGCACTTTGCCAACCGCTTTGCCGGGCTGGGTGACGCGTTCTTCACACTGCTGCAGCCCACGCCCCTGCCCGCGCCCTATTGGATAGGCCAAAGCACCGCTGTCGCAGCCGAACTGGGCCTGGATGCGGACACGTTTGCCAGCAACGCCGCTCTGCAAACCTTTACCGGCAACCTGACGATGGCAGGCAGCCAACCACTGGCCAGCGTGTACAGCGGCCACCAGTTTGGCCAATGGGCCGGGCAACTGGGCGACGGCCGTGCGATCTTGCTGGGCGACACCGTGGGTGGACTGGAAATTCAACTCAAAGGCAGTGGCCCCACGCCCTACTCCCGCATGGGCGACGGACGGGCAGTTTTGCGCAGCTCAATCCGCGAATTTTTGTGTTCTGAAGCCATGCACGGCCTTGGCGTTCCCACCAGCCGCGCGCTGTGCGTTACCGGCTCAGACGCGCCGGTGCGACGCGAAGAAATGGAAACTGCAGCAGTGGTCACGCGCGTGGCGCCCAGCTTCATACGCTTCGGCCATTTCGAGCATTTCTCGGCCAACGAGCAGCACATCGAGCTGAAGGCGCTGGCAGATTTCGTCATCGACAGCTTCTACCCCGCTTGCCGCATCAGCAACTTGTATAGCGGTAACCCCTATGCGAACCTGCTCGATGCTGTGAGCCAGCGCACGGCCGCCACGGTGGCCCAGTGGCAGGCTGTGGGCTTTTGCCACGGCGTGATGAACACCGACAACATGAGCGTTCTGGGCTTGACGATTGACTATGGCCCGTTCCAGTTTCTCGATGGCTTTAACCCTGTCCACGTCTGTAACCACAGCGACACCCAGGGCCGCTACGCTTACCACCGCCAGCCCAACATGGCGTACTGGAATGTGTTTTGCCTAGGCCAGGCACTGCTGCCGCTGATTGAAGACCAGACTTTGGCACTGGCTGCGCTGGAGCCATACAAAACGGTTTTCCCCCAGCAACTGGCGTTGCGTATGCTTGCCAAACTGGGACTGACTGAGCCTCACGAAGGTAACAATCTATTAATAGAAGGCATCCTGAAACTGCTGGCCGCCGCCCAGGTGGACTACACCATTTTCTGGCGGCGTTTAACGCAGTATCTTGCGGGCGCAGGCCTTGAATTGGTGCGGGACTTGTTTCTGGATCGTGCCGGATTTGATGCCTGGATGCTATTATATTCAGAGCGGCTTGAGCAATATCCGAAAGGGCTGGCAGCCGATTTGATGCTTAAAACTAACCCCAAATACGTTTTGCGCAACCATCTGGGCGAACAAGCTATTCGCCT
>JAYUXO010000494.1:0-6265 GCA_043753505.1 Comamonadaceae bacterium | reverse complement strand
CCCCCTCTGGAATAGCTCCATCAAGCGTCGTTTAGGCAGTTCGCCCTGTATTAATATGCTCAAGCCGCTATCATTTTTGAAGCGTTCTTGCAAAGCCTGGCCCACGGCACGAAGCGCTTTCAAGGTGGTGGTCAAGACCAAGGTTCGCCCGCCGATGCAGGCTGCTGCGTCACCCGCGATTTGCGCCACCTGCGCGCTGTGCGCCGGGTCGTTCGGGCGCACCAAATGGCGCGGCACATACAGCGCGGCCTGCCGCGCGTAGTCAAACGGGCTGGTCACTTGCAGCACTTGGGCCGCTTGCAGGCCACAGGGCTCGGTAAACCAGGCCAGGGTCGGTTCATCCCCCAAGGTCGCTGACGTGAATACAAAGCTGCGGGCGGGAACGGGTTCTGCGTTGTCTGCCGCTGGCGGCAAAGGCTTGAGCAAGCGTGTTTGCACCGCTTGTGCAATGTCCAACGGCGACTGAACCAGGCGCAACTGCATGCTGACATCAAGCCAGCGCACACAGCCAATTTCGCAGGGCTGCAAAAACATCAGCGCCCGCTCGCCCAAGCCGCTGGCACGCTCGTGCAGGCGTACAAAGTCGGGTGCAATTTCGCTCACGGTGTCCAACGCTGCGGTAGCCAGCGTGCAGGCATCGGCCACGTCTTGCAGAGCTCGTTGCCAGGCCTGCGCATCAATCTGGTCAGGCGCAGACTCGACCCAGCGCAAACGGGTCTGCCCCCATGTTTTACCCACCACCAAGCGCAACTCCCGCGCGCTGTGCTCGAGCGCACCCGCCACGCTGGACCAATCGACCAGACCGCGCGCCAGTTGTAAACCTGCCGCAAGCATGTCGCGGGTCAGATCAAGCAATTGCGCGGTGCCCAGTTGGTTACCCAGAAACTGCACACCGGTTTCGTTCAGTTGATGTGCCTCGTCAAACACCACCGCGCGCACCGTGGGCAGCAGTTCGGCCATGCCCGATTCGCGCACCGCCAGATCGGCAAAAAACAAATGGTGGTTAACGACCACCAGATCAGCCCCCAAAGCCTCGCGCCGTGCCAGGTTGACATGGCAATTGCGAAATTTGGGGCATTGCGAGCCCAGGCAGTTTTCGCGGGTGGAAGTCACCAGCGGGATGATGGGCGAGCGTTCGTCCAGACCCGTTATTTCGGCCAGATCGCCACTGCGCGTGGCCTGTGCCCATTGCTCCACCTTGGCTAGCGCACGTCGATCAGAAGCTGAAACGTCGTGCCGTGCCAAATCCAGCCGGTGCAGACACAGGTAACTGCCACGGCCTTTCAGCAAAGCAAGCCGCACCGGCAAGCCCAGGGCTTTCACCAGACGCGGCAAGTCGCGACCAAACAATTGGTCTTGCAATGTTTTGGTGGCGGTGGACAGCAACACCCGCTGGCCGCTGAGCAGCGCTGGCACCAGGTACGCGAAGGTTTTTCCCACGCCGGTACCGGCCTCCACCACCAACACGCCACCGCTTTCCAACACACCCGCCACGGCCATTGCCATATCTGTCTGGCCCTTACGCGGGCTGAACCCATCCGTAGCGTTGGCCAACACACCGCCTTCAGCAAAGGTCTGCCGTACCGCATCAACCAGCGTCATGACAGGCCCCTCATGCCGGCTCTTTCGGGTCAAGCTGCAACTCCATCGAAGCAATCCGGTCACGCAGACGCAAGCGGCGTTTTTTCAGTCGCTGCAGCATCAGTTCGTCTAGAGGCTGTGCCTGGCTGACGCGGTCAATCAGCGCATTGAGATCGGCATGTTCCATGCGCAATTCGATGAGTTGGCGCTGGGGCGAATGAAGGTTGGTTTCCAAGGATGGGCAGTTCGTGTTTGGCTTGCTAAGATGGTCGAAACGGAGAATTATCGAGCGCACGCGGCGCACGCTTATGGGCACCGCTTGATTCGACACTGCTGCTTATGGCCAAAGGTTATCGACTTTCAGCATCCACCGGCATCCACAAAGGTGACCGTGAATACCAGCAAGACCAGGTGATTTTGCTCAATCACCCGCGCGTTCCGGGCTGCATGCTGGCAGTGGTGGCCGATGGCATGGGCGGCCGCAGCGGTGGTCGCAAAGCATCCGACCAGGTGATGATGACAGCGCGCCAGTTGTTCGAGCGCTACGCACCCGAAGCCGACGACGGCCCCAGCATGCTCAAGCAGATCGTGCAGGAGGCCCACATTGTCATCAAGTTGACGGCCATTTCTTCCGAACAGGAGCCGCACAGCACGGTGGTGGCTTTTTTAATCAACCCCACGGGTGAGTGTCATTGGGTGCATGCCGGTGACTCGCGCATCTACCACTATCACGGCAACAAGCTGATCAAGCGCACGCTGGACCATTCCTATGTGCAAACCCTGGTGGACAAAGGCGAACTGACGGAAGAAGAAGCCAATGTGCACCCGCAGTCCAACATCTTGATGGGTTGCTTGGGCACCGAAGACGATCCGCCGTTTGAAACGCATTCCATCTCATTGATGCGCCCAGGCGATGTGCTGATGGCTTGCAGCGACGGCGTGTGGCACTACTTCAGCCCGAATGAATTGGGTTCGGTTCTGTCGTCCCTGTCGCCACGCGAATCCACCGAGTTTCTGATCGAAAAAGCGCGTACCCGGGCCCGTGGAGGTGGTGACAACCTGTCGCTGGTGGTTGTCAAGCTTGAACCGTTGGCATAAGCAATCTACCCGCTATTTTTTGAGCATTTTAGGGCACTAGCCCTTGTAAAGATTGCTCAACCAGCTATCAATATAGTAGCAAATTTCAAGGTGAAACGGGCAGCCCTTTGGGCGCAGACGCCGCAACCTGCCGGGCTTTCAACAGTTTCTTCTCATGCTCGGCCTGCCGCTCTTGCGCTTTGCGCAGCCGTTCCTCGTGCTGCTGGCGTTTGCCGGGTGCCTGGGCAGCTTGTTCCGCGCGCTGTGCCTGCTCCGATTGCTGGCGGAACAGCCTGTCTTCGTGTTCGCGACGAGCTGTGGCACTTTTAACTGGCGCACTGGCGGGCAGTGCTTGCGGACGCACACGGACAGCAGCATCGGTAGCCAAACGGTCTTGCGTCAGTTTGTCGTCAATGCTCTGGATTTTTTGAGCCGATTTGCGTTTGCGCTCTGCGTCGTTCAGGCTGTTTTCCTGCCGCTGCAAGTCGGCCAGTGCTTCCCGGCGAATGACCCGAGCCTGGCTCAAGCAGTCGTTCACAACAAACAGGCTGTAGCAGGCGGTTTCCTTTTGGCTGTAGTCGGCTTGTACCTGCGCGCGCCTGGCGGAGATGCCCGCACGCTGGCCAACAATGGTTTGCTGCGCAATATCCGGGTTTTCAATGAACGGGGCCGTTTGAGCCACCAGATAAGCTGGAGAAGCTATCAAATAAATAGCATACACAAGATGTAGATATCTTTTCATGTCAATCCTGTGTCTACAGTTCGCCGCTCCAATGCCAAAAAGCTGGCTGACTGCATTTCGTTCAAACGCGACACGGTGCGTGGAAACTCATGCACCAGTGGGCCTTCGGTATACAACTGCTCGGGTGGAACCGCTGCCGACAAAATCAGCTTGACCCGCCGGTCATACAACACATCAACCAACCAGGTAAAGCGCCGCGCTTCAGAGGCCATGCGCATCGGCATCTCGGGCACATCGCTGAGCAATACGGTGTGAAACTGGCTGGCAATCTCCAGGTAGTCGTTTTGCGAGCGCGGGCCACCGCACAGGGTTTTGAAATCAAACCACACCAGCCCACCGGCTTTGCGCCGCGCGCGGATCTGACGCGCTTCAATGTGCAGCACCGGGTCTTCGTCGTGGGCCTCGGCCAGTTTGTTGAACGCCTGCGTCATGGCAGCATCGGCTTGCACCCCCAGCGGCGTGTGGTACAGCCGAAGCTGGTCCATGGTGATGCGCCGGTAGTCGGTGCCGTTGTCAACGCTGATGACTTCCAAATGTTCATTCAGCAGCGCAATCGCGGGCAGGATGCGGTCGCGGTGCAAACCACCGGGGTACAAATCGTCGGGCTTGAAGTTGGAGGTGGTCACAAAACCCACACCGTTGTCAAACAGCGCATCCAGCAACCGGTGCAAGATCATCGCGTCGGTGATGTCGGACACGTGGAATTCGTCAAAACACAGCAGCTGAAACCGCTTGGCCATGCGCTTTCCCAACTCGTCCAGCGGGTTCACCGTGCCTTGCAGGTCCGTCAATTCCCGGTGCACCTCGCGCATGAACTCGTGAAAGTGCAGTCGGGTTTTGCGCTCGATTGGCACCGCGTTAAAAAAACAATCCATCAAAAAACTCTTGCCCCGACCGACTCCCCCATGCATGTACACACCGCGCGGAATCTCCGGTCGGTTGATCAGCTTTTTGATGAAGTTGGAGCGCTGCTCCTTGAACTCGGCCCACTCGGTGGCGCAACGTTCCAGGGCATCAACGGCGCGCAACTGGGCCGGGTCGCTGGTGTAGCCGCGGGTGGCGAGTTCTTGTTGGTATCGGGTTTGGACGGACATGGAGCCAGTTCAGGACGCAGAAATCGCAGAAGTTACGCAGAAATCGCAGAAAAAACAGTAAATCAATTTGTGAACTCTTCTGGGACCTCTGCACAACTTTTGCAAACTCTGCGTCCGAACCCTTGACTTCAAAAATTCAGCGTTCGCTTGTCCACTGCGAGTGCGGCCTCCTTGGTCGCCTCCGACAGCGATGGATGCGCGTGGCAGATTCGGGCGATGTCTTCGCTGCTGGCTTTGAACTCCATCGCCATCACGCATTCGGCGATCAATTCGCTGGCCATAGGCCCCACGATGTGTACGCCCAGAATTTCGTCTGTCACGGCATCCGCCAACATCTTGACCATGCCGGTTGTGTCGCCCAGGGCACGGGCGCGCCCGTTGGCCAGGAAGGGGAACGTGCCAGCCTTGTAGGCGCGGCCTTCGGCTTTGAGTTGCTGCTCGGTCTGGCCCACCCAGGCAATTTCGGGGCTGGTGTAGATCACCCAGGGAATGGTGTTGAAGTTCACATGTCCGTGCTGACCGGCGATGCGCTCAGCCACGGCCACGCCCTCTTCTTCTGCCTTGTGCGCCAGCATGGGGCCGCGCACCACATCGCCCACGGCCCAGACGTTGGGCAGGTTGGTTTTGCAATGCTCGTCCACGATCACCATCCCGCGCTCGTCGAGTTTCAGGCCGACGGCTTCGGTGTTCAGGCCAATGGTGTTGGCGGTGCGGCCGATGGAAATAATGAGTTTGTCGACTTGCAGGGTTTGCGCCTCGCCTTTGGCGTTCGTGTAGGCAATCGACACGCCGGATTCGGCGTTTTTAATCCCACCAACTTTCACACCCATTTCTATTTTCAAGCCTTGTTTATCAAAGGCTTTTTTAGATTCCTTGGCAATTTGCTCATCCACTGCGCCCAGAAAATTCGGCAAGCCTTCAAGAATAGTGACATCCGCGCCCAACCGACGCCACACTGAACCCATTTCCAGACCGATCACGCCTGCACCAATGACACCGAGTTTTTTGGGCACCGATGGAATACGCAAAGCACCGTCGTTTGACAAGATATTTTCTTCATCAAACGGCGTACCGGGCAATGCGCGGGCATTGGAGCCAGTCGCAATGACGATATGTTTGCCAGAAATGATTTCTTCAGAGACCCCCGCCACCTGAATCTCGTAACCAGCTTCGCTGGCTTGCAAAAACGAGCCGCGCCCGTGAAAAAACGAGATTTTATTTTTTTTGAACAAATACAAAATACCGTCGTTATTCTGCTTGACCACATTATCTTTGCGCCCCAACATCTTGGCCAAATCCAACGACAAGCCACTGACCTGGATGCCATGGTCGGCAAAGTGTTTTCCAGCATGCTCGAAGTGCTCCGAACTTTGCAGTAAGGCTTTGGAGGGAATACAGCCGACATTGGTACAAGTGCCACCGGGTGCCGGGCCTCCCTGGTCGTTTTTCCACTCGTCAATGCAAGCGGTGTTAAAGCCCAGTTGGGCTGCGCGAATAGCAGCAATATAGCCACCGGGGCCACCGCCGATGACGATGACGTCAAATTGTTTGGTCATTAAATCTTTCTTTTTGGTACTTTATTTATTCAAAACATCTAAAGAGTACACATTTTCAAGGTCGGTACCGTCGGCGGAAATAGCCAAAAAATAGCCATGTTCACCAGTGAAATAACTCAAACCACCTGATTCGGTCGTATGGCGATAGATGATTCCCGGCTGACCTCGCATCAGTGTGTAATCTCTATTCGCATACTTACAGGAAAGTAATTCAA
>JAYUXO010000493.1:0-2506 GCA_043753505.1 Comamonadaceae bacterium | reverse complement strand
TGGAGGCCCTGATGCATTTGGTGTCGCAGCTTTTGACGGACACACGTGCGCTGGTTGACAGCCCCAAAATATAAGCGAAATGCAGCGCTAGCCCTTATAAAAACTGCTCAAGCAGCTATTTTTTTAGTAGCAAGAAACTCAGCCAGCAATCCATTCACCAAGCCCGGCTGCTCATGCACGACCCAGTGTGTCGTGTCCGACACCGTTTCCTTTGAGCTGGACGTCAGTTGTTTTGCAAAGCTTCCCAGCACCTCTTCCTTCACTTCACCGCCCGAAACACACTACAGCCCTGATCCGGCCGTGGCGGGCATGCAGGTGGTGATTTCAATGATTTCAAGCCAAATCGGCTTTCAGCCCTTGTGTTTATTGCTCAAGCAGCTATTGAAATAATAGCGAAAAAGAGTGAGAGCTGACGAATAGAATCGTGTGCCTCGCCGCCGTAGTTCAATGGATAGAACGAGCGCCTCCTAAGCGCTAGATATGGGTTCGATTCCCGTCGGTGGTACCAAGCATTGACCTTCCGCAGCCCACCCCCACGGCTAAAACAACACCGAAACCCCCCGCTGCGCCAGCCAGTTTTGCGTTTGCGACAAATGTCCGCAACCGATGAATGGCACGGGCGGGCGGCTGGCTGACAACGGGGAAGGGTGGTTGGCTTGCAGTACCAAGGCTTCCTGGCCGTGCGCTGCAGCGGTGGTTTGAATCAAACCGGCTTTAACTTGGGCATGCGCGCCCCACAGCAAATACACACAAGGCCTGGCTTGGCCGGCCACGGCCGCAATCAACGCATCCGTCAGCGCTTCCCAGCCCTGGCGGGCGTGGCTCGCGGGTTGGGCTTGCTCTACCGTCAGGCAGGTATTGAGCAGCAGCACGCCTTGCCGTGCCCAACCAGCGAGCGATCCACTTGATGGGATCGGCAAGTCCAGGTCGCGCTGGCGTTCTTTGAAGATGTTGCGCAGCGAGGGTGGCAAGCGCTGGCCCCGCGCGACAGAAAAAGCCAGGCCCTCGGCCTGGCCCGGGCCGTGATAAGGGTCTTGGCCGAGGATGACCACGTGCACGGCCGCCAGCGGGGTGAGTTCAAGCGCTCGAAATGGCTGGGGCGGGTAAATGGTTGCGCCAGCTTGCAAACGCTGCCGGGCAAATTGCGCCAAATGTCGGCCCGCGGTGTTGGAGAGAAAGTCATTGACCGTTTCTTGCCAGTCGGCCGCTACCAGCCAGTCGTGCGGTGCCCAATCGGTCAATTGGGTTGGTTCGGACTGGTTAAGTGCCAAATCGGCCTGTAGCCCTTGCATAACCTGCTAGAGCAGCTATTAATTTGATAGTAAGTATCAAACTGCGAACAACTGCGCCAGCGCCTGCCCTGGCTCATCTGCCCGCATAAACGCCTCACCCACCAGAAACGCATGCACGCCGGCTGCGCGCATGCGCTGCACGTCGGCCGCACTGTGAATGCCCGACTCGGTCACCAGCAGCCGGTCTTTGGGCACGTCGGCCAGCAGCGTCAGCGTGTTGTCCAGGCTCACCTCAAACGTGCGCAGGTTGCGGTTGTTAATGCCGATCAGCGGCGTTTTCAGCTCAAGCGCGCGGGCCAGTTCGATGCCGTCGTGCACCTCCACCAGCACCGACATGTCCAGGCTGTGCGCCACGGCTTCCAGATGCGCCATTTGCGCGTCATCCAGGCACGCTGCAATCAGCAAAACGGCGTCGGCCCCCATCACGCGCGACTCGTATATCTGGTATTCGTCAACCATGAAGTCTTTGCGCAGTACCGGCAGGTCGCACGAGGCGCGGGCCTGCTTCAAATAGTCCACCTGGCCCTGAAAAAACTGCTTGTCTGTGAGCACCGAAAGGCAGGCGGCGTTGACCAGCCCCGCGCCCTTTTCACCATTGCCCTGCGCATAACTTTGCGCAATGTCGGCGGGGATGAAGTTCTCTCGCAGCACGCCTTTGCTGGGGCTGGCTTTTTTGATCTCGGCAATCACCGCGCTATGCCCCGCTGCAATCTTGCCGCGTAGCGCACCCACGAAGTCGCGCGTGAGCACGCGGCTGTGGGCGTCGGCACGCATGGCCTCCAGCGGTTGGCGGCGCTGGGCGGCGGCGATTTCTTCGTGCTTGACGGCAATGATTTGTTTAAGGATGTCGGACATGGTTAAAAACTTTCAAGAAGGCGTGCGTACGAGTCGCCCACCCAGGCAGTGGCACCTTGCGCTTTGCAGCCCCAGCTGCGCGGTGGTGTGCCCTGGCTGGACAGCTTGGTTTGCGCAAAAGACTGGCCTTGGCTGGCCGCCTGTGTCAGCCAGAAATAGGCGGCCTGTTCAGCTTCTGGTCCGGCCACCAAAGCGGGTAGTTTCACCGCCAGGTCGTACTGCGCATTGGCATAGCCGCCACGTGCCGCTTGCAAGTACCAGCTAGCCGCTTGCGCCGTATCCAGCGGCACGCCTGCAAAGCCTTCCACGTGGGCGGAAGCCATGCAGTTGGCCGCTGCGGGCAGGCCCAGAGCAGCACC
>JAYUXO010000492.1:0-6275 GCA_043753505.1 Comamonadaceae bacterium | reverse complement strand
GTGGACGCAAGGGGGTTTCTTCGCCTCAGGCGGGCATGGCAAACACTGTCAGCACGCCGGTGTAGCCGTACAAGTGGTGACGCGCAATTTCGCCGCCCGCAAAAAACCCGACCAACGGCACGTCGCCCAGCGCCCGGCGCACGATTTGCAACTCCGCGCTTGGCGCACCGAAATGCGGCCCACCGCGCCCGGCGCAGCTGACGTAGACCGCACCGGCCATGCGGCGGGCCGGGTTGGGCAGAGCATCGAGTTCGCACGCAGCCAGCGCGGTGGCTACCGACAAGGCCATTTCCTGCGGTTCCAGCTCTTCGCGGATTTCGGCGCAAATGCGCATCAGATCGGCCCGCGCGGCTGCCGCATGGCGCTGGCAAAAAGCCAACCGCATGCCGCAACGCACGCGCGACGCAATGGCCACGCCATTGCGGGTGGGGTCCAGGCCGATGATGTGGCGCACCTGGGTGTCGCTTCCAAAGTTGCCGGTGCGCGAGACCATCACGCCGTTGGGTGCACCTGCAAAAACATCTGCGGGATCGGTCAGGCCTACCAGGGTGGCGCGCACCTTGGCCAATGCCGCGCGCGGCTCGTTCAGCGAAATGCCTAAATCATCCATCAGCACCTGCAACGCGGGCTGACCGTCCAGCGCCAGCACCACATGGTCGTCGGCCTCGGTGATCTCGTGCACCGGCGCAATGGGCAGACAGCCTTGGGTCACGCGCGAGATCAGGTTCACACCCTCACCAAATGCCACGCCCGACAAGCCGCCGCTGAACACGCCGCTGGCCGCCCCCTGACCCTTGATGTTGCCGTTGCCGCCCACAGCAAACTGCACCGCCGGGCCACGGCTGGAGGACAACCCGCCAAACAGGTAGCCGGTGGCGGTGCGCTGGGCCAGCTCGGCGATCAGCTCGCCCATGTCGGGGGTGTTGCCGTCGGCATGAATCAAGGCAGTGTGCGGCTCAAACCCCATGCCAGGTCCGGTGCCCAACGGAGCCACGCCCGAGAACACGCGGTATTGATCAGCGGGTAGCGCGCACAGCATCACCGACAGCGCGGGCTCGTCGATGTATTCGACGTTGTTGGCCGCTACGCCTACGCCCACGGTACCCGCCCAGTCGGTCACCTCGGGTAGCTCTGCGCTCAAGTGATCCAGGATGTTCTGCGCACAAGCAGCAAAGTGGTCGGTGATGTACAGCAGGCCCAGAGTAGGCGCAGCGGCAAAACCTTTGAGTGCCATCTGGGCGCGCAGCTGCGCCAGCACCAACGCACAGGCGAATGTCCACTGCGGATGGGTGGCGTGGCCACTGGGGAAAAGTTTCATGGGGTGGGCTTGGATGACCTGTGACCTGTGACCTATGACCTATGTCTTTGGCTGCGCCTTCAATGACCCCTGACCGCGAGCGACGGCCCGGCTTGGTATGCGCTATCCGTCATGGCCGCGCAACGCGGTCTTCAGTCATCAGCGTCCTGTGGTCTTACGGGCGGCAGGTTTGCGCGTGGTTTTGGTGGCGGGCTTAGCGGCTTTTGTGTCACCAGCTCTTGTAGATACTGCTCGAGCAGCTACACTTTTAGTAGCAACCTTGGCCATACTGGTAGCGGTTTTAAAGGCACCTCTGGCCATGTTTTTGGTGGCATCCAAAGTGTTTTGGCGTGCCACATCTTTCATGGCACCTGCGGCAATCTGCTGGAACTGCTGGGTCAAAGACCCCCACCACGCCAGCGGATCGACCACGCCTTTGACGCCGTTTTTCCCGGCTGTTTCGTTCACCTTGTCGGCGACTTTCTGAACGCTGGCGGCCATGGTGTCTGCCGCCTTGAGTTTCAGCGCGTTGGCCACGTCGCCCATATTGAAATTCATGCCCTTCAGGGTGGCCAGGGTCATTTTTTGCACCTCCAGCGCCTGGATGGTGGCGCCCAGCGCCTTGGAGTTCTGGTCGAGCCAGAAATGCACGGCCTTGAGCTCTTCAATGCGCTTTTCCAGGTCTTCCACGTTCAGCGTGGGGGCCACCCAGCTGGACAGGTTGGGCAATTGCGGAATGTTCTGCGACGCGCCTTTGGCGATGTTTTGCAGAAAGTCAAAGCCCGGCACGAACTTGCCAAATCCCAAGTTGTTTGAGTCACTCATAAACACTCCAAATTAGACGTTCAAGAACCGGTTGCGCGGCCTGTAGGGGCGGTGCGCGTCCAGCTTACCCCAGCGCGCCGCCAGCAGCCAGCGTTGTCAGACTCAAAAGCTCAGGGGAAACCTGAACAGGACGCATGGGTGCTTTGCAGGTGGACCGCGTGCGGGCCGATTCAATTTAGCATTGAATCGGCCTACAGCCCTTGTGAATACTGCTCAAACAGCTATAGTAAACATAGCAATAAGCGGTCTCAGTCCGGCCCTGGCGCGCGACTGGCAGCCCGCAGCGCCCACAGCACACCCGCCACCAGCAAAGCCATGCCCAGCACAGTGAACACATGGGGTGCCTGGCCACGCCACACCAGCACGTAAGTCAGGGCGGCCAGGGTTTCAAACACGATGAGCTGGCCGGCCAGATGCGTGGGCAGGCGCTGGCTGGCTTCATTCCAGCACAGCGTGCCCAGCCACGAGGCTAGCAAACCTGCGGCCAGCATCAACCACACAAATCGCTCGGGCGTGGGGCCACCGGGCAACGTGATGGGCTGCGCCGTCAGCGCATTCCACGCCCAGAAAACGACCCAACCCAGCAGCGCCAGTGGCAGCGTCACCACGCCCTGCGCCGTGGCCCAGGTGCGTGGGCTGCGCTCGGCATGCTGGCGCAGCCAGTCGGCATTGCGTAGCGGATACCAGGTCCAGCAGGCTAGCGCGCCCAGAGCCAGGAGCGCGCCCAGGCCATAGCGGCCCCAGTCCACTCCCGCCTGACTCTGTTCACGCAAATGCTGCATTTCCACTTGGTTGACCAGGCCAATGCCCAGCGCAATCAGTAGCAACGACGGCAGCAGGCTGCGCCAGGGCAGACGTTGACTGGCGCTCTTGTCGCGCGCATGGGCGCACAACGCAATTACCACCGGCAGCGTACCGATGATCACCGTGGGCAGCGGCCCGCCCGCGCGCTGAATGGCCGCAGCCAGACACAGGTAATACAGCAAATTTCCCACGGCCGACAGCTTGAGCGCTTCCAGCCAGTCAGTCCGGCTCAGGCGCGCCAGGGCCTTGCGATCCAGCCAGGCCAGCGGCATGGCAATCAACCCAAACGCCAGGTAACGCCCCACTACGAGCAGGGCCGCCGGGTAGTCCGGCAACAGCAGCGGAATGACGAACACCAAACCCCACACCGCGCCGGCCAGCAAGGCGAACAGGGTGCCTGTCCAGAGACTGAAGAACGAGGGGGCGGGGTGAGAGACGGGGTGCATGGCGCGAAGTTTGGCCGCCTGCGCTAGCGCTGTCTTGCACCAGATTGCGGTATGCGGTGAAGGACAAACCTCGCCGCTGCGCGGGGAGGATGAAAGACAACCGAGGTCGGATGCAGTCCGTTGTCATGTCAGCCGTCAGGCTGCGTCATCTTTCATCTGTCATTGCACACTCACACGCACCTGCCGCTGGTAGCGTGCCGGCGTCAGGCCGTAGCGTTGGGCAAAACAGCGCGTCAGGTGCGGCTGGTCAGTCAAGCCCACGGCAACAGCCACCTGCGCCAGCGGTTCGCCGCGCGCCAACTGCTCTTTGGCGGCAAACAGCCGTAGCGCCATCAGCATCTGGTGCGGGGTGGTGTGGTGGCGGGCTTTGAACATGCGCAGGAAGTGAAACGGACTGAGTTGGGCGATGCCCGCCAGATCGTCCAGGCGCAGGGTCTGATCCAGGTGCGCACGCATGAACTCAATCACGCGCTGGAAATCGTCGCCCGTGCTGGGAGTCGGGGCGCTTGGCATGCGGGCGTGCGGCCGCAATGTGCCGATCAGCAGCAGCAAGGCACTGTCAAACGCCAGCGGGTTTTGCTGCAGGGGCGGGTGCTCACAAGACGCCCATAACGATTGCAGCAAACCACTCACGCGACGGGCCCGCACCGCGTCATACGCCACCGCCTGCGGAAACCACCAGTCTGGCTCTCCGCTGATCTCGTGCAGCACCGGTGCGTCCAGATAAATCATGCGGTAGCACCAGCCGCCGGGCGTTTCGGCCTGACCGGTGTGCAGCTCGTCCGGGTTCATCAGCACCAGGCTGTCGCGAGGTGCCAGGTGCTCGCTGCCCCGGTAGCGAAAGCGCTCCACGCCCGATTCAATCGCGCCCAAACCAAAGGCCTCGTGGGTGTGTGGCTCAAAGGCCTTGTGCACGATGTGCGCACGGTATAGCTCCACGCCGTGCCGGTGAGCAGGGCGCGCAAACTGGGCACGGTCGGGCGTGCACAGACAGAAAAGGTTGGGCTGCAATAGGGCACATGAACGCATGTTGTCGTGATGATGGCATGGCTTGCACAGGCCAGGTCATCAAAGGCCATCTTTTTTGAACAAAATGCACCACAGCCCTTTTATATACTGCTCAAGCAGCTATGTTTTATATAGCATAAAAGTGGTGGGGTGTACGCATCTGACCGTCTGTTGAACGCGCCCCGACTATGGTTTCCTGGAGTTGACAGCCCGGCTTGAGGCTTGCTTAATGAATCGACCATAACAAGCCGCTGTGGCTTGCGGGTGTATCTATTCAGGAGTGCAGTGATGAAGAGCACAGCAAAAAATACGGTGAACGGAACCGTGCATTCGGGGCGCCAGCGTTGGCTCGTGCCGGTGGGGTTGAGCGCAGTGGCCCTGTGGGGTTGCGGCGGTGACGACGCCACCACGCAGGCAGCCGCCATGCAGGCGTGTCTGCAGAGCGCAGGCACAGCCACCGTTGTGGTGGGCTCGGGCCTGCCCGGCGACCCGGCCATTCCGGAGCCGCAATCTGGCTACAAGGTCGGTAAAAAAGCTGTCACGGCTGCCAGCTTCATGGCCGTTACAGCCAACCCGTTGGCCACACAAGCGGGCTGCAATGTGCTGGCCGCTGGTGGCAGCGCGGTGGACGCGGCGGTGGCCGTGCAAGCGGTGCTAGGCCTGGTTGAGCCGCAATCGTCCGGCCTGGGCGGCGGCGCCTTCATGCTGCACTACAACGCCACCACTAAACAGGTGCAGAGCTACGACGGGCGTGAAACCGCCCCGGCAGCTGCCACCGAAAACTACCTGCGCCACGTGAGCGCCACTGACCAGACCAACCCGTTGCCCAACCTGGGCAGCTCGTTTGCCAGCACCCGCGCCAGTGGCCGTTCCATCGGCACACCCGGTGCGGTACGCATGCTGGAGCTGGCACATCAAGACCATGGCCGCCAGGGCTGGAGCAGCTTGTTTGCGCCGGGTGCGAAGTTAGCTACTGACGGTTTTGCCATCAGCGGTCGCATGGCCGCAGCGATTGCGGGTGCCCGCAACGAGTTCCTGCGCGACGCGGATGCCACGGCTTACTTCCTGAATGCCGACTTCACGCCCAAAGCTCTGGGCACGATCATCAAAAACCCCGACTACGCCGCCACGTTGAACAGCATTGCCCAAGGCGGTGCCAACGCTTTTTACACCGGGCCGATTGCCCAATCCATCGTCAACAAAATCAAGGTCACCAGCGGCGGTGCTACCACCACTGTGGCCATCACCCCCGGCCTGACCGAACTCAGCGACCTGGCCAACTACAAAGCCATTCGCCGCGAGCCGGTGTGCACTACTTACCGCAACACCTGGGTCTGCGGTATGGGCCCCCCATCGTCGGGCGGCATTGCGGTGGCGCAGTCGCTGGGCATTCTGGAAAACTTTGACATGGCCTCGGCTGCTAACCGCCCCACATTGGTGAGCGACGAAGGCGGCAAACCCTCGGTGCAAGGTGTGCACCTGGTCAGCGAAAGCCAGCGCCTGGCCTATGCCGACCGCAACCTGTATGTGGCCGATACCGACTTCATTTCACTGCCCGGCGCTGGCATCTCGTCGATGGTCGACAAAACCTACCTGAAAAGCCGCGCAGACCTGATCTCGCTGACCCGCAGCATGGGGACCGCCACTGCCGGCGTGTTCACCGCCGCGCGGCCAGCGGGTTTGAGCACCCAGGAAGGCAACGGCACCACCCACATGTCCATCGTCGATAAATACGGCAATGTGGTGGTGATGACCACCACGATTGAAGCCGGCATGGGCTCGTTTCACTTCACGCGTGGCTTTTTGCTGAACAACCAGCTGACCGATTTCTCGTTCGACCCGTCAGACGCCACCGGCACCATTGCCAACCGCATCCAGCCGCTGAAGCGCCCGCG
>JAYUXO010000491.1:0-2508 GCA_043753505.1 Comamonadaceae bacterium | reverse complement strand
ACATGCGGGTTTCCATCTCCAGCACCTCCTCCGGCTTGACGTTCAGCTCGCGTGCCATGGTACCCACTTGCGCCTCGCTGAGCGTGTCGCGATGCGTGTCAGCATCCACATCGTCTTTAAATCCCTGCTTCATCGAGCGCAGGTTAAAAAACAGTTTGCGCTGCGCCTTGGTGGTCGCCACTTTGACCATGCGCCAGTTTTTCAGGATGTATTCGTGAATTTCGGCCTTGATCCAGTGCAGCGCGTAGCTCACCAAACGCACGCCCTGCTCAGGGTCAAAGCGCTTGACGGCTTTCATCAAGCCAATGTTGCCTTCCTGAATCAGGTCGCCGTGTGGCAGGCCGTAGCCCAGGTATTTGCGCGAGACAGACACCACCAACCGCAAGTGCGACAACACCAATTTACTGGCCGATTCCAGATCGCCTTCGTCGCGTAGCTTGCGGGAAAAGCTTTGCTCTTCTTCGGGGGTAAGCAGGGGCAGGCGGTTGGCGGCAGTGATGTAGGCGTCCAGATTGCCCAGCGCAGGCATCATTCCCCACGGATTGGCAGGGGCCAGAGAAGCAGAAACAGCGGTAAGGGCTCCAGCATGAATGGTCATATTCAGCACTCCTTTCAACAAGTGATGCAAATGTTAGCACTCCGTATGAGAGAGTGCTAAGCGGGAAGTTCAATCGTACCGATAGGTTGGAAGCAACTAATAGAAGTCAATTAATTCCCGATAGCGTGCGCTCACATAAAAGAACAGGTGAATCTAACCCGGTAGTTTGATCGTGGAAGCCAAGTACTGGTACACAGTTGACACCCGCCGCAAATACCGCGACTCCGCATGGGTTAGCAACCACAGCTGCGTGCTGCATTCGGGCAGCACCTGGCTGATGGGAATCACATCTTTGCAGGGCTTGGCCAGAAACAGCGGTACCACGCCCACACCCAGCCCTGCGCGTACCGCCTCCAGCACACTTGCGATGCTATTGACTTGGTAGCGCAGCGCCATTCGGGGAAAATGCTGCTTGCGCCAGCGCACCGATGGGTGGTCGGGTAAGGCCTCGTCAGGGCCTATCCAACTGGCTTGGCTCAAGGCGCGGCGCGCGGCCACCAGCCCCGGCATTTTTTTGGCAGCGTATACCGCCACATCAATCGCACCCAACGCACGCCCCACTAGATGCTCAGGTGGTTTCCGGGTAGCGCGCAAGGCAATGTCGGCATCACGCCGGGTCAGGCTGGCCACCTCGTTGCTGGCGATCAGCTCATAGCGCAGCAAAGGATACTGCTGCGCCAAAGCACCCAGCGCAGGTAACAGCAAGCCGTGCAGCAGCGTGTCGGTGGTGGTCACGCGCACGCTGCCAGACACAGCAGTGTTGCCGCTCTGCGCCGCAACCCGCGCGGCCTCCAACTCGGCTTCCATGCGCTCGGCATGCGGCACCAGGGCCAACGCCAGGTCGTTGGGCACCAGGCCGGTTCGGGCACGTACAAACAGCGCCTGCCCCAAACCCCGCTCGATCTGCGCCAGGTTGCGAAACACCGTGGAGCTGTCCACACCCAGGCGCACACCCGCCTCGGCCAGAGTGCCAGCCCGAGTGAGGGCCAACAGGGTTTGCAGGCCGTCGGCGCTCAGTTCATATTGCAATATTGCAATATTAGATTTCATTTGTGCCTATTTCATATGCATTACTGCAACGGTAAATTATGGCTGTCTATTTTTATTTTGATAAGGATTTTTCATGGCTCAGTCTCAACAAATCGGTGCAACGGTGCTGCGATGCTCACTTGGCGTCATGTGGGTGGCACACGCGCTATTGAAGTTGATGGTCTTCTCCCTGGCGGGCACAGCGCAATTTTTCGAGTCGGTTGGATTGCCTGGCGTGTTGGCGCACCCGGTTTTTGCAGCCGAGTTGATCGGCGGCTTGATGCTGCTGCTGGGTATTTACGCGCGACAGGTTTCGCTGCTGCTGATTCCGGTTTTGTTGGGCGCGCTGTGGGTGCATTTGCCCAACGGCTGGTTGTTCACAGCGAAAAACGGCGGCTGGGAATACCCGGCATTTCTGATTGCCGCGTCGCTGTGCCACTGGTTGATAGGTGACGGCGTGGCCACCCTGCGAAGCAGCAACCGCATGACCATTGCGAGGCACATGCCATGACAGATTCCTCGCTCACACTTGTCAGCCACAGCTTGTGCCCCTATGTGCAGCGCGCTGCGATTGCGCTGGCGGAGAAAAACATCGCTTTCGAACGCCGAGACGTTGATCTGGCGCACAAGCCTGACTGGTTTTTGCAAATCTCCCCACTGGGCAAAACGCCAGTGCTTCTGGTCGGCGAACAACCGATTTTCGAATCCACAGTGATCTGCGAATACCTGGAGGACGTGTTTGCCCCAGCACTGCACCCGCAAGACGCCTTGGAGCGCGCCCAGCATCGCGCGTGGATGGAGTTTGGCTCTAGCGTGCTGAACAGCATTGCCGGCTTTTACAACGCGCCTGACGAAGCGGCGCTGGCGGCCCGCCGCGACGA
>JAYUXO010000490.1:0-6283 GCA_043753505.1 Comamonadaceae bacterium | reverse complement strand
TCGTGCCGCCCACCGCGCCGCCAATGCCAGCACCCTCTGCGGCTTTATTGCCCAACTCGGTTTGAATGCCAGTGCCGTCGGCAAAATGCTTTTTGCGGGTGTCGTCCGACATCACTACATTGATGTCCTGATGGCCGTAGCCACGACCGCTCACCGTGCTGTAAGCGCGTTCAGCGCTTTCGCGATCTTTGAACAAGCCGGTCACCATACGGCTTCCGGAGCTGCTGGTTTCACTGGGCGAATGGGATGTGTTTGAAGTGTTCATGTGCAGGCTTTCAATAAAAACAACCCGGTTCGCGACATTGCAAGGTATGGGGTTGTTGGAGCCGCATGGTTGCGTGGCGGTGACGCGAGGTCTGTGCGGTGTCGCACGTTGGTGACGCGAATGGTTTCGAATTCGGCGGCGTCCTACACAAACCCGGATCATCACGGCGCAGCGTGCTTTTCCAATACCCGCCAGGCTGCCAGTTTGCGCTCGAAGCGCCATGAAGCGTTGGCGGGACTGCTGGATGGAAGGCGGTACACGGGCATGCCTAGGGCCTGGGTATGCCGCCGGTGGCGGTAGCTTTCGCCGCCGTTATGAGCGATGGCCTGCAACTGTGGAAGTTGGTTGTGCAGACCTGCCAGGTCGTTGACTTGCGGCTGGCGAATGTGGGCGTCCAGGCTGCCAGTGCGTTCGCAACTGGCGTATACGTCCCACAACCCCACGCCTTTTTCAAGCAACCAATTGCTACGATATTCATAGCTGCTTGAGCAGTATCCATAAGGGAAATCGGGCCAAATGGTTTGCATAAGCGGCCAGAAGTGGTTGCGTGGGTGCCCGTAGTACTGCTGGGCCGCCAGGGAGGCGGTGCCGGGGAAGCTGCCCAGGATAAGCACACGGGTGTGCGGCGCAATCAGCGGGGGCAAGCCGGTCAGGCGGGTAGCCACGCAGCCTGGCAGAGTCATGGAGTCAACGCCGCCAATTTCGGCAAGGCTGCCCCCGCGTTGGCCATGGTGGCGCTAGCCAGTTCATCCACCGACATGCCGCGCAGTTGCGCCACCACCGCCGCGATTCGTGGTAATTCGCCGGGCGTGTTGCGGCCCTGCGGCTGGCCGGCCGCGCGCTGAGCGGCTGTGGCGTAGAGCCAGTGAGGAGGAATATCGGGCGAATCGGTTTCCAGCACAAGTGCGGAAATCGGGAGCGCCACCACCAGGCGGCGCAGTTGCAGGGCGCGATCGTAGGTCACTGCGCCGCCAAAACCCAATTTGAAACCCAGGTCTATGAACGCGTGGGCTTGCTGCAGGCTGCCGTTGAACGCGTGGGCAATACCGCCTCGTACAGGCACTTCCCGCAAGTGCTTGAGCAGCCGGTCGGCACTGCGACGCACATGCACGATGACAGGCAGGTCGTGCTGGTGGGCCAGCTGCAGTTGCACGCGGTAAAAGTGCTCTTGTTTGGCGGCATCCAGCCCTGGCGCGAAGAAATCCAGGCCAATTTCGCCAACCGCAACCAGTCGCGGGTCGTCCTTGTGCCGGGTTAGCGCATCGGTCACAGTTTGCAGATCACTTTCCTGTGCTACGTGCGTGTACAGCGGGTGAATGCCCAGCGCGTAGCTGTCGCCAAAATGGTGGGCCAGTTGGCGAACCGTGTCCAGGTTGTGCACGTCCACTGCCGGCAGCACGCAGTGCGCTACGCCCTGCTCGCGGGCATGTTGGCGCACGGCATCCAGGTCTGGTTGCAGCTCAGGGGCGTCCAGGTGGCAGTGCGTGTCTATCCAGGCGGGCATCGGCAATGCTCGCATAAAGGAGGCCTGCACCAGTGTCCTGACAATTTATGAATCCGCAATAGTGCAGTTGGGCGGCAGGTCAATCGGCTAAGGTGGTGTGGTTGCTGTTGTCGTGCTACTGTTTAAACCGTTGTTGATCTACACCCCACCCATCGAGGCACGCCATGCGTAAACCCAGCCTGTATAGCAGCGCGGCCAAGCCGTCTGCCGCAACTCGCCAAACCATAGAGACGGCCGCTGCACCCGCGTCACAGGTATCAGTCGCTGTCGCCTCGCCACCGCGCTGGCGCGCAGTGCTCGCCTCACCGCGTGCGTCCTGGTGGGCGATGGCCTTGCTGACATTGCTGGGCAGCCTGCTGATGGTGTTCAGCCAAGGCCAGCGCAAGCTCATCCAGGCCGATATTGATGCGGCGGTGCTGAAAACGCTGGAAACCACGTTGCTGCCGTCACGCGCGGCGGCGGCATACGAGAACATTGCGCCGTCGGTGGTGCGGGTGATGGCTTACAGCAACAAAACCAAAACTGATCAAGCGGCGACTGGCTCGGCGCCATCGACCAAGAAACCGCATGTACCTAACGATAAATCCGCCACCGACAAATCCGCTAACGATAAATCCGCCAGGGCCAAGCCAGGTAAGCCCCAGGCAACCGAAGAGGACGATGAACCCGAAAGCGGCGTGGGCACCGGGGTGGTGATTGTGGACAAAGGCTTAATCTTGACCAACCTGCATGTGGTGCAGGGTGCCGACCGTATCGTGGTGGCATTTGCCGATGGCATGACCAGCACCGCGTCCATCACCAACGTGCAGCCGGAAAACGACTTGGCGGTGCTGCAGGCCCACAGAATTCCCGACGATCTTGTGGCCGCCACCATGCGGTCCACTGCTGATTTACAGCCGGGGGATGACGTGCTGGCGGTAGGCTATCCGTTTGGCATCGGTCCCTCAGCCTCGGCAGGCATCGTGTCGGGCCTGGGCCGGGTGTTTCGCTCACCGGAGAGCGGCCAGGCGATGCGTAACCTCATCCAGTTTGACGCGGCCGCCAACCCCGGTAATTCGGGTGGCCCGCTGGTGACCATGGACGGCGAGGTGGTGGGTATCGTCACCGCCATCCTGAACCCTACGTCTGCCCGCACGTTTGTGGGTATTGGCTTTGCCGTGCCGATTGAGAATGCAGCGCAGGCGGCGGGCATGCCGCCGTTTTAATCGGATGGCAGGCATGCCGCTTTTGTAGCTTCATGCGCCCTCTTTCCCTCGCTAGACAACGGGACCCATAAATGCCCTTTCTCACCATGAGCGCGGCGATCAAAACCACGGTGGTTGATATGGTCACCTGTTGCGCACCAAATGCCGCAAACACGCCTTCGGTGATGTCGCCAATATATAAAACAAAATACCCAAGCAGCGACACGATAAAACCGGCACCGCCCATCAACTGCGTCTCAACAGCAAAACACTTCCCAGCACACCGCCGAACACGCCCACAGCGAATGAAGTAGTCATCCACTCGGGCAGATTGAGATACAGCTGTGACTGCTCTGCCGTCATGCCCGCACGCATCATGCTAACCACGGTACCCTGCACGGAGGCCGTGAACTGCACCACGCCAAAGATATTTCCAGGCCAAACCCGATACCACGTGTTGCAAGGCAAAAAAATTGAGCCAAAACAGGCTTACGTGCACACAGGAAAAGCACGAGCTGCTATAAATTCAGTAGCGACTGATCCCAGCCCGGACCTTAACGCAGCAAACTGTCCAGCTCGGCGGGCTTGAACACGCTGTCGGGCACAGTTTGCATGGGCCGTGCCGACGGGCGCACCAGTGAACGTGTGCCGCGCTGCGTGACAGGCTCGGGCCCAAAGGCTAAACCGCCTTGCGCCAGCTCTACCTGTGTGCCGTCCAGTCCTGACAGCACGGCAACCCCCGTGTTCACCTTCAGGTAAGTGCCGGCTGGATTGCCGGACGCGCCGTCCTCGGTAACAGCAATTTCGATGTCGGTGCCGCGTATGCCGACGGTGGAGGTGGCGGTTTCGAAGCTCACGCGGTCGCTGCCACTTGCGTTGCCAAGCCGCAGCTTGTTGGACAGGTAACGCAAACCCCCTTTGATGAGCTGCAAAGTTTTTTCCCGCAGGCTGGGCTCACCGTCTGCACCCAGCTTGCGAAACGCCAATTGCGAGCCACTGCGCACAACCATCCTGGCGCCATCGTCAAACTGCACCAGCGCCTCAGAGCCTGGAGGCACCAGCAGGGTGTCTGCCTCCTGGATTTTGGTGCCCACTGCCGCTGGAGTGGCCTGCAGCTGGCGGGCCAGCTGCACCTGGCCTTTGATGGCCATGATTTCGGTGGCGCGGCTTGTGTGAACGAGCAAACCGAGTGAACAGGCCAACATGCCCCGGACTATGCAGACATCCAAACCAAAGTGAGTGACGGCGTGTGCAGTCATGACGTAAGCAGGCTTGCCGTCTCTAGTTATTCCAAATCACCGATTGCTGGAACTGGGCGCGGGCAGCAAAGCCTGAAAGGCCGATTTCGCGTGACTCAAAGCCTGTGGGGGTAAAAGCAGGCGCAGTGCCAAAGAAGATCGGTATGTTGACTGAATTGGAAATCGGGTTCAACGACAGCGAATCCGCCAAGAATCCATTGCTAACGAAAGTTGTTCCAGTGGCTGTGGCGTAAGCAAAGTAAGCGCTTTCAATGCGCGTAGCGAGAGGGTTGCGCACCCAGCGCGCCACGATATTTGTGACTGAGGGTTGAGGCGGCGTGATGTCTGCTACCGATGGCGTCAAGTCATGCAGCGGGCGTTGCAAATAGTTGACGGGCGCTTCAATCCCAGCTAACAAGCGTGCTGTTTCTACTATCGGTGCTGTACTGCCTTTGACATAAATCTCCGCGGTGTACTGATTGAACGCCTGCAACTTGGAGAAATCTGTTGACGTCGACGAATCCGGGTACATCGGTGAGTTGCTGCCGCTCGGGTTTCCCGGCCAGGTGGCAGTGCTGTATGCCGCACCGCTGGGATAAGTCACGGCCCCCATACGGAAGTCGGCTTGTGGTCGGGCGCTTGTTGTGCCTTCTGCCGGTATCAAGCCTGTTTTATTCAGTACGGTTAAAAACCTGCCCACCCCTGATGTTGATGGAGCAAACACCACCCCGGCCAGCGGTAAACCAGGACCTTTGAGGCGTACTGCATACAAGCCAGCGTCCACATAACTGCGGGAGCTTGCATTAAATACTGCTGTATCAAAACTCATCAGGATACCGCTGGTGGTTCTGCTGGGGACATTGCCGACCACATCAGCCTGTCGAGCAGGATTTTGTTGAATAAGCGTGAAATACCGAGGATTGATTGACCAGTTATAGGTTCGTTGGTTGCCGTGCAGTATCCAGTTACCTGCCCTTAAGCCTGTCGTGGCGTCGTCACGCTTGAAAACCAGCGTTTTGGTGTACTCAATGGGTGTGGTCGTGTTGCCCGTGAGCGGCCCGGTGCGCGGCTGGCGGATGGTCACTTCTACTACCGCCAGATCGTCCACGGTGCTGCCTGTAAACCGCCCGATGAACAAAATATTCGGGTTGCGGATCTCCGAGCCGAGTACCCCCTGACGACCCGTCTCGCTGAACAGCGTCACGAAATCTTCCGCGAAATCTTTGCTGTTCTGTTTGTAATTCAGCGATACAAAACTCAGTGCAGTAGCACCCGCGCAGTTGACGGTTGCCGGTGCTGCAGCCAGGCAGCTATTCACAAAATTAACCCATGCGGTGATCTTGGAAAACGTGAGTGCTGGATTAGAGGAAATGGCCACCTGGGTGGTCGCCAGCGGTGTCGAGGCAGAAATCAGCGTGGGCACCACGCTGCCATCAGCCGCCGTGACCAGCGGGGCCAGCTTGGCAGCCAGCTGGGTCGCGCCCGTGGCCGGGTTGCGCCCATGGCTTATGGATTCGATGACCGCATCAACCCCTGTGCCGTCGTATTTGTAAACCGATCGCACCGGGTCAAACTGGTCAGCGTTGGCCACACCGGCCGTGCTTAAGGCGGCGCGAACCGAGGTGAGCAAATTGGTCTTGGCCTGCGACAGACCAGCCAGATTCAAACTGGCCGCGCTGAATTGCTTGTCAGTTCCGGTCACGGTACCCGGCAGCACATCGGAGGCAATTTTGTCGGTCAGCGGGTTGATGTTGACCCGGGCCGCTTTACCTGAGGGAATGTCGATTTCACTGGGTGCCGCCAGAACACTGCCGCCCGCGTCCAGTACTTTGACGACGAACGGGGTCTTGTAATCAGTGGTTTTGTAGCGCAGCAGGTAAGCGCCTTTGTCATCGGTCTGGCCGGTGAGGGTCTTGCCTGTGCTGTCAGTCAGCACAATGGTGGCGCGCCGCAGCGGCGAGCCGTCACCGGCCGCGCCGCCCACGCCGCCATCGCCCGCACCATCGCCACCCACACCGGCAGGATCAACCTCAAAAGTGGCAGCCGCCTGAGCCAGGTCAACGACCCCCTGCGGAGCTAGGGGCGGCGGCGG
>JAYUXO010000489.1:0-2511 GCA_043753505.1 Comamonadaceae bacterium | reverse complement strand
CCCTGATCAATACCTGGCTGGGCGAAGAGCGCCTGGTGGCTTTTGATATGCCGGGTACCACGCGAGACGCGATCAGCGTACCGTTTGAACGTGCGGGCCAGAAGTTTGAATTGATTGACACCGCGGGTTTGCGTCGCAAGGGCAAGGTGTTTGAAGCGATCGAGAAATTCTCGGTTGTGAAAACGCTTCAAGCCATCGAATCGGCCAATGTCGTGCTATTACTTCTGGACGCCACTCAGGGCGTGACGGATCAGGACGCGCATGTCGCGGGCTACATCCTGGAAAGTGGCCGTGCCGTGGTGGTGGCCATCAACAAGTGGGACGCGGTAGACAGTTACCAGCGCGAACTGCTGCACCGCTCCATTGAAACCCGCCTGGCGTTTCTGAAATTCGCGGCCTTGCATTTCATTTCAGCTAAAAAACGACAAGGCCTCGAACCGTTGTGGGGCGCCGTGGCGCAGGCGCACAAAGCGGCCAACTGCAAGATGTCGACGCCGGTGCTGACACGCTTGTTGCTTGAAGCCGTGCAGTTCCAGTCGCCGCAGCGTGGCGGTATGTTCCGCCCAAAATTGCGATACGCCCACCAAGGCGGCATGAACCCTCCCGTGGTCATCATTCATGGCAATTCTCTGGAACATGTCACCGATGCCTACAAGCGTTTTCTGGAAGGGCGCTTCCGCAAGGAATTTAACTTGGTGGGTACGCCGATGCGCATCGAGATGAAGACTTCTAGCAACCCCTATGCCGGTAGGGAGGGCAGATAAGCCAAGTGCACACTCAGGCGGTTGAAAACCTCGTCACTTGCCCTTGAAAAGCCCGAGGACGCACACACGTTTAACCCAGTCTGCTGATATCCCTGTGGTAAGGTGACTTTCCTCTGCGCTGGTAAGCGCTTTTTATAATTTTTTCCAACACGGAGAATATCGTGAGCAATAAAGGGCAACTCCTGCAAGACCCCTTCTTGAACACCCTGCGGCGTGAGCACGTACCGGTGTCCATTTATCTGGTCAATGGCATCAAACTACAAGGTCAAATCGAATCCTTCGACCAGTACGTTGTGCTGCTTCGCAACACGGTGACCCAAATGGTTTACAAGCACGCCATTTCAACGATTGTTCCCGGACGTGCAGTTAACTTCCAGGCTCCCGAGAATGACGGCTCACAGCCCGGTCCTTCCAGCTGATCCTGCCGATTGCAAACGCCCGCTAAAACGCCCGTTGTCCCCACCTTACTGGTCGGGGTCGATCTGGGCTTGCCCCATTTTGACGGCGCGCTGCTCGAGCTCGGCTTGTTGGCTGAAACTGCTGGGCTGACGCCTGTTGCGCGCATGACATGCAAACGGAAAGCGCCAGATGCAGCTTTGTTTGTAGGTAGCGGAAAAGCAGATGAGATCAAGCGCCTCGCTGACGAAACCGGTGCATCTGAAATATTGTTTGATCAGGCTTTGAGCCCCGCACAACAACGCAACCTGGAGCGGCATCTGGAGCTTCCGGTCACTGATCGCACGTTGTTGATCCTGGAGATCTTTGCTCAGCGCGCTCGCAGCCATGAGGGCAAGTTGCAAGTAGAACTGGCGCGCCTGCAATACTTGAGCACCCGCCTGGTGCGGCGCTGGTCCCACCTGGAGCGTCAGCGTGGCGGTATTGGCGGCCGGGGAGGTCCGGGTGAGACGCAGATCGAGCTGGACCGGCGGATGATTTCCGAGTCGATCAAGCGCACCCGCGAGCGTTTGATCAAAGTCAAGCGCCAACGTCAAACGCAGCGCCGCCAACGCGAACGACATGGCACTTTCAAGATTTCACTCGTGGGCTACACCAATGCGGGAAAATCCAGCTTGTTCAACGCCCTGGTAAAGGCACAAACCTACGCCGCAGACCAGCTATTTGCGACACTGGACACCACCACACGGCAGCTGTACCTGGCGGCACCCGATGGGCAAAGCAGTGGACAAAATGTTTCGCTGTCAGACACCGTGGGTTTCATTCGCGATTTGCCACACGGGCTTATCGATGCATTCCAGGCAACCTTGCAAGAAGCCATTGATGCCGATTTACTCCTTCATGTCGTGGATGCTGCCAACCCCGATCACCCAGAGCAAATTGCTCAGGTTCAATCGGTGTTGGCCGAGATTGGTGCAAGCGATGTGCCGCAGTGGCTGATTTTTAACAAGATCGACGCCCTTGAAACTGGCCAGACACCCTTGCACATGCAAGATATGTTTGATTTGAACGGTTTACCTGTCAACCGCTTGTTTGCGAGCGCCAAAACCGGTAAAGGCCTGGCTGATTTGCGGCATGCGCTGGCAGTCTGCGCTTCGGCGTACACCGCCCGGTCAACAGCCTATGACCCTCAGATGCCCTTGCAAGACAGCCTTGAATTGGCAATACCAGCGGACTGATTGGGCACAATCCCGCCTGCACAAAAAAGTCCACCCAAAACAACGAGAGCCGCGCGCATGAATCCCCACCTCAGCCGAACCTGGTTTGGCATCAAAGCCAGGTTTCCCGGCAT
>JAYUXO010000488.1:0-6285 GCA_043753505.1 Comamonadaceae bacterium | reverse complement strand
TTGAGGGCCACAATATCGCGTCGTTGGACTGCGGCACCATTTACTTTACGTTCAATGTTATCCAGATGTCCAGCGAATACAGTTCGAATAGCATTCTCCACCCACAATTCAAAATCCTCGGCCCCGTCTCTCCCCTCAGCGATACCACCCAATTCTCCAATAACCGCACCGATACGTGCGGCGCGAATTTCAGGCGTTTGCGAAGTGACCTTTATCTCGTACTCATCATTAATCTGCTCTGATTCGTCAATCGTAAATGCATCTCTAGTCAAATTGAGACTAATCCAATAACAAGGATGAATCAGCAGCGCATCAGTCGCCTGAAACTCCTTGTCCGGACTACGTCCGTCATGGCAGAACGCAAAAGTGTTTGACGCTTGATCGTGTGTTCCCAAAAAGCCGACGCTGTAGAGCGCTCGCAGAATTCCTTCACTTTTCAGAATAAGCGCATCTTGGTAACCTGCATTGTCCAAACCCCAAGTGCTCTGCATTGACAGGGCATCGAGCTTTGCCACCGCAGCCCTAACATGTGAATACCGTTTATAGAACGGCTCGAACATTGCCCTGAATCCAATGATTTGATAATCCTCTGGCGCTATGAGAATGACATGAGATGCCTTTTGCTGCCCCCAAAATTGCTGCAACCTCCAAAACATTGCACTTTTCCCGGTGCCACGGCGACCGACCACGACACATCGGTCTTTCGTCTCGAGTACGCTTCTATATTCCGGAGTTTCTATAAAGCTCTCACCCAGGTTTTTTGTGTCGTACTCGGCGGTTTGCTCCCCGAGGACGTTCGCTCTTACGGTTGTTTGCTTCAAAACATTCCCCTTGAATAGTTCAGTAGTCTATGCCCACAGATATCTCTTGCGTCATGGTGCTTCACTCTTCGTGCGAAAAATAGCCATGGTGATCTGGAGCTTTTCATCGAGTATTGCTTTAGGCAATGACGACATTCCTACAGCTACACGCGTAACTGCAGATGGAATCGGCCTCGGTTTCGTCATTCGTTACTCAGGAAACCCGCCTTTGCCGCCCACCATACTGCACAAGCAGCTACTCATTCAGTAGCAAACCAACTTGCACTGCCTGCGTCAGGCCGAGGTTGCCCAGGGCTTTCCTGATCTCAACTCGATTGCTGCGCTAACAGTGCTCTCAACGAAACCAGCAGCGCTGGAACATCGGTTTTCACAATGCTCCACAGCACATCGTCATCAATGCCTGCGTAACCGTGAATCAACCGGTTGCGCGTTGCAATCACCATGCGCCAGGGGATATCGGCAGCCATTTGCCTGATCGAATCGGGTACGTGGGTGGCTGCTTCTCCAATCAATTCGATATTGCGCACCGTTGCGTCGTAGCGCATGGCGTTCGTGTCAAAGTCTTCGCGCGCAGTACCGTGTGTATAGGTCTGAACACGCTCACAAAACCCAATCATGTCCTGCACGTAGAACCGCCACTCGCGGTCAACCTGGCGTTCAGACATGCACAGCATCCTGCTCGACATAGGCACGAAGCTCTTTGCGCAGGGCTTTTTCGCTGACGAGATCAACGCGGCAACCCAGCGCGTCTTCCAGGTAAAACTGCGCGCCAAAAAACTGCCGGGAAGATGCGGGGCCGTCAAAGCTCACCAGCACATCCACATCACTGGTGTCGGTGGCGGTGCCTCGTGCCGTCGAGCCAAACAGCGCCAACTGGGTCACGCCAAACTTCTGCTTCAGGTGAGGCTTGTGCTCGGCAAGCAGGTTCAATGCGGTTTGGCGATTCATGCGAAAAGTCTACTCCAGTACCGAAAAAGTGTGCGTGTTTTCAAGCCAAATCTGCCACCCGCCCATGTAAATACTGCTCAAGCAGCTACTGATTCAGTAGCAACATCTTCCCTGCACACCGGCGTTTACACACGCATGCCGTCATCCCAGCCTTCGCCCAGCGGGGGAAGGGGGCGAAACAGGTGCTGCGGGCGGCCTACAGGACACATTTGGAGCCCTGCTGGGCTCACGTGCACTGGCTGAGCGCACGACAGCTGCAAATTTGGTAGCAAAAGAGCTGACTCAAACACCACCCTGCCGACGCCGCCAGAACGGCTCGGTTTCCCAGCGCCGCTCGTCGCCGTACCAGGCTTGCAAGTGCTGCAGGTAGTTGGCCTGAATACGCGCCAGTTCGCCAGCGTAGCCAGCCAACGGGGCATCCGCATCGGGGCTGTCCAGAAGCTGGTGCAGGGCTTCAGCACCGGCCAGGCCGGTGTACAAGGCGTTGAACAGGCCTTGTGACGACAGGGGGTCAAAACTCAGGGCTGCGTCGCCCACGGCCAGCCAGTCGGGGCCGGTGAACGGGGTGAGCACCGCGCTGTGGGCGGCGCAGAAGCCGCTGGGGTCTGCGGGTTCAAACTGGCTGGTTTGCAGCACGGGCTGCAGTGCAGCCGTGCGGGCGGCGCGGGCCAGCAGGGCTGTGGGGGTGTGGGCGTGGCGGGCGGCGGGGAGGTCGGCGTCGGTGTAGAAGGCGAGCAGGCGCTGGCCTGCTGGTAGCGCGGCGCTGTACCACCAGCCATCGGGTTCGGTGTGAAGCTCGGTGGGGGCGGTTTGGACGACTTGCGACGCATCGGCCTTGCCCAAAACCCAGCCGCAGACCAGCTTGTCCAAGGTGTGGCGTTGCGCGCCCAGTTGGCGGGCCATGCTGGAGGGGCGGCCGGTGGCGTCGACCACGTAGCGCGCTTGTATGCGTAAGGTGGAGCCGGGCCGCTCGACCTGGACCAGCCAGCCCGATGATTGGCCCGCAATGCCCGCCTGACCCGCGCTCAGGCGCACCCGTTGCACCCCCGTAAGCAGCGCCGCACCGCGCTGGCAGGCCACGTCGCGCAGCCAGGCATCGAACTGGGGGCGGTTCAGGTGCCAGCCGGGGCCATCGAGGTTGCGCAGGGCGTCTTGCACCTGGGGCTGGGAGCTGCCCCAGGTGCTGTGGCTCACCGGGCAGGGCAGGTGGCCTTGTGCTTCGAAGGCCTGCCACAAGCCCATGTCGGCCAGCAGGCGGCGGGCGGCAGCGGGCAGGTTTTCGCCCACCCGCCAGGGCGGCGTGGCATCAATATCGACCAGCAACACCTCGTGCGAGGGAGCCAGGTTCAGCGCCAGCGTGCTGCCCGCTGGCCCGGCCCCCACCACCAGCACATCGGCCTGCAAAGACCCCATTCGTTTCAGCGTTGCAAGCCGCGCGGAAAGCGCCGCACCTTCTCGATGACCATCAGGTCGATCGACTCGGCGCTGACGCCCGCAACAGCGCCCACGTGCGGATGACTGGCGTCGGTATGGCGCGATGTCGCCTCGGGCATGTCCTTGACCGGGCGGTGCTCGTCCTCGACTTCCATCACGACCGGAAAGTGCTCGCGCTCGGGTGGGCCGGGGCGTACTTCGACCACGCCCAGATGGTCAAAGTGGGCAACCATGTTGTTGATCTGGTCGGTGTAGCTGGTGTTGCCCAGCGGGGTAATCCAGGCGGCGCGGTTGGCAAACGCAGCCAGCCGCTCGCCCAGTGGGCGGTGGGTGTTGACCACGATGTCGTAGTTCTGCTTGGTGAGCACCTGGTTGGGCACGCGCGCAGGCCAGAAGCTGGGCACATAGGGGTCGTAGTTCTTGTCGTAGCCCGAGCGGCAACTGGCGGTGTCGGTCTGCCAGGGCACGGCCATCCAGCGGGTGATGCCGCCAGCCTGCTGGCCATAAAACGGGCCATTGGGAATGGTGAGCCAGTCGCTGGTCAGCACCTCGCCAATCTGCGGCGCAATCCAGCCCTGTGGCGCATGGGCGAAGCGAAACGGTGCCATGTAAAGGCTGGCGCTGCGCACGGGCCAGGTCATCTCACAGCCGGGGTGAAACGCATCGGCCAGGCAAAACTCCAGCGCCGCCTGCGTGAGGGTGTTGCCCTGCTCGGCCAGCGGCACCTGGTCCAGGCTGCACGGGGCTACGTGCAGTGGGTCGTAGTCTTCAACAAAGCGGCCTGCGCCCCATTCTTCGAGCATAGCCAACTGGGTGGCCGTCAGGCTGGCGTTTTGGCGCGGGGTTTGGGCGGCGGGCACTGCCATGGCGTCACCATACAGCCAAGGCCAGGGTTTGGGCGACCAGCTATCGACTTCGTTGTTGCGAAACTGGTTGGCAATGGTGTGACGCAGCTCTCGCCAGGCCGGGCTGGCGCTGGACAGGCGTTCCAGCGTCGGCGGGCTGGTCAGGTCAAAAGCGCCCTTCCAGCCAAATCCGGCGGCAAATCCGGCGTTCACCCATTGCAGGCCATTGAGCCGCTGAAAGATGGGCAGGATGTCGCGCGCAAAACTGGGCCGCACGGGGGCGGCCAGGGTGCCGGCCTGTATGGCCACGTCGCGCATCAGGTCCCACATCGTGCGCACCGATTTGCGTTGCGGGCCGTAGTCGGGCGGCGCCACCACCACCCAGGCGGGTTCCACCAGGAGCGACAGGCCTTCGTAGGTCACTTCGGCGGTGATGGGGCCATCAGCGGTGTCGTCGTGCCAGCCTTCGTTGTTGGCAAAGGTGATGGCGCGGCTGTTGTCGTACGAAGCGGCTGCGCCATGCCCACCCAGCATGATGAGCCGACCCTGGTCGTCGGTGAAGGCCTCGCCCAGGTACACCGGTTTGTCCATGAATTGGCCGTCATCAAATCGCTGGGGGTTGGCGTTGGCACCTTGCACGCTGCGTGGCTTCGGGGTGATGGCCAGCCGGGCCCGGTCGGCCACGGCGGCGTTGCGCAAGGTGGTGGGCGGTGCTGACGCGGCCTCGGGAATGTCCAGCGCGAGTTGAAAGCCGTACCAGGCCGATTTGGTGTTGGCCAGCTGTACCTGCCAGCGCACGGTGGCGTTGCTGGCGTTCAACTCGCGAACAATGCCGCCCCGCGCGTTCACGCCATACACCCGAAAGCGCGCGCCCTGGCGCTTCAGGCGGTGCTGGGCATCGCGGTAAAAGCCCACCGGTCGGGGTGCGGGCTCGGGCACTTCGGGGCCCAAAAACCAGTCGTCCGGGCTGCTGCCCACGCGGGCCACGCCAATCGATGGGTAGATCACGGCTTTGACGATGCAGGTGTCGGTTGCGTCGGGCGCTGGGGTTGGGATCGCCGTGGCTGCACGGGCGGCCAGATGCGGGCAATTCATGGGGGTGGCGCGCGGCGTGCTGGGGTCTTGCAGGCTTTGGCCATTGGCTTCGTGGCGTGCCTGGGCCCCAGCGGCATACACCACCTTGCGGGCGTCAGCGATGGAGCCAACAGGCTGCTGGCTCATGGGCACGCGCCAGATGTTGAAGGCCAGGCCCTGGCCATAGTCGGCCTGGCCACGGGTGCTGATGTCTTGCTGCGCTAGGGTGAGGGTGGCCACATGCACAAACGGGCTTTGCGCTTCGGGCCATTCCACAGTGGCCTGATCCAGCGGCATGGTGGCGGGGTCGGTGCGCAGCTGCACCATGAAGCGGAACTGATACGCGCGCTGGGCCAGCCGTTGGCACAGATCCACACCCAGGTAATCGGCCTGGTCGTCGGGCACATTTTCGGGCGGGGTAACGGGCTCCAGGCGGTACTTCACGTAGTGCTGCTCACCCGCGTGGAAGGGCAGGATCGCCCAGTAGGTGGCAGTCAGCACGCTACCTTCCACTTTCTCCATCTCATCCAGAATGCGCGCGGTTTTGGGATGCGCTTTCAGATAGCCCGGGTAGTCTCGTGCCACCACACCCGCGTAGGTGAACTCCACCATTTCCTGAGCGTTGTCCACAAAGAACACCGGATGGTTTTGCATGATGAAGTCGGCGGTGTCGCCGTCACCATCCTCGTCAATGTTCAGCGCCTTGCGGCCGGGCACGCCAAACAACTTGATGCCCACGCCCACGGTGGACAGCAGGTCTGGCGAGGTGGGCGTGGTGTCGCTGGAAAAACGCACCCAGGCCTGCAGGCTGTCGTGGGCAAACACCCCCACCTTCAGCGCGTCTGGCATGTCAGGGCGCATGTCCAGCCGACCACTGACCACGCCGTGCAGTTTGCGAAACACCGCGCGCTCGGCGGGGGTTTGGCCCATGGCAATGCGCTGGCCCTGGGCAATCCCCACAAACAGCTCGGTCAGACGCTCGGGGGCCTTGGCGGGTTGGTCAAAGCACGGCGGGATAGGGTGCAGGGTGGTTGTCATGGTGTCTCCTTTAAAAGTGCAAACGGGTGTTTACGGGCAAAGGCGCAACGCCGCTAGCTATCGAGGTAGATAGGTTGTGCGGGCCTGTCGCTTGGGCGATAGTGTTGTTTAATGCGTACAAAAAA
>JAYUXO010000487.1:0-6292 GCA_043753505.1 Comamonadaceae bacterium | reverse complement strand
AGATCGGGTGATGGAAGGTCGAGTCATGATTCGTCTCCGGTTATTTGTGCACGGTCGTGCTTTTTTGGGTGGTGGATTGTTGGTACAAGCACCGCCGCGTCCTATCAGGACTAACCCGTGTTTGCGTCGAATCGTTGAAATTGCATTAAAAATGCGCCATGAACCACGTAGCCGCACTCGACAAGCTCGACACAACCATTTTGCGAACGCTCCAACACAACGGACGCGAAACCTACGAAGTAATTGGCCAGCAGGTCGGCCTGTCTGCCAGTGCCGTGTTGCGGCGCGTCAAGCGTCTGGAGGAAGCCGGCGTTATTGACCGGTATGTGGCTATCGTCAAACCCGAATCGGTCGGTCTGGGCCTGACGGCTTACCTGAATGTGCGCCTGGAAAAGCACAGCGAAAGCCACAAACGCAACCCCATGGACGTGTTTCGTGCCAGTGTGCAAGCCTGGCCCGAGGTGGTGGAATGTGCAGCGTTGACGGGTGAGATGGACTATCTGCTGCGGGTGGTGGTGGCCGATATGCAGCACTACAGCCGCTTCATCATGAACACCCTGCTCAAACACCCCAGCGTGCAAGACTGCAAAACCAGCTTTGTGTTGGACAGCGTGAAGGCGACCACTGCGTTGCCGGTGTAGGTTTTGTAGACAAAATTAGTTCAAGTTGCTATAAATTAAATAGCTGTTTGAGCAATACAGAAAAGGGCTACAGGCACTTTCGACATCAAATTGGTTTAATCCCCCTAACTTGCGCCAAAAAGCCTGCAAGTGAGGTGTTAAATCTAGGGATAACCCTTATATTTCGCTCATGGTCGAACCGAAAATCCTCTTTCAAGCTTCTCTGGACGTGGGCCGGGAACTCTTGCGCTCTCCTGCCAGCCGCCAGGAACCCGACGCGCCACCGAAACGCGTACCTGTGATGGTGCCCATCCGCTCACTGGGGCCGTCGCACCGCGAACGTATTGCGCAACACCTGCTATCACTCGATCCACAAGACCGCTACCTTCGCTTTGGCTACGTGGCCAGCGACGAGCAGATTCGCCGCTACAGCGACGGCCTGAACTTTGAGCGCGACGAGATTTTCGGCATTTACAACCGCAAACTGGAACTGATCGCCATGGCGCATCTGGCGTTTTCCACCGAAGCCGACTCCAAGTCGTGCGCCGAATTCGGTGTTTCGGTGCTGCGCGCCAGTCGGAGCCGCGGCTACGGTGCGAGGCTGTTTGACCGGGCGATGATGCACGCCAGCAATGAAGGCGTGGATTTGATGTTTATCCACGCCCTGAGTGAGAACACCGCGATGATCAAAATTGCGCGCAACGCCGGTGCCATCATTGAGCGCGATGGGTCAGAAACCGAAGCCCACCTGCGCCTGCCCCCCGCCACTCTGGACAGCCGCATGACCGAAATGCTGGAAGAGCAACTGGCCCAGACCGACTACCGGCTGAAGGCTCAGGCAAAGAATTTTTATGCACTGTTGGCCAGCTTGCAGGAAATGCGCCAAGGTGTGCGTGGGACGCGGGAAAAACCAGGGCGGTGAACGCACGCGCCGTCAAATCCAGATGATGGGTCACTTGGCAAACATTGCCTGTTTGCAACGGAAATACCCAATTCACCAGTTGCTGAAAGCGGCATCACGCGGTGCAGTGCGTCCATAAAAATTCCTGTTTCATGGGGAATTTCCGATCAATCAGCACCTGCGCCAAGAATCTGTAGGGCAAACACGGTTGTATTGGCCAGTGCTTTGAACGTAAAGTTTTCTCTGTCCCAGTTTGGCGGCTGATACCGACACTGGATCGGATTCAGGACTTGGTGCGCGATAGGGTTGGTGTGCCGGTATTCAATAAAAATACATTTGGGAGTCATTGAAGATGACGCGCCTGTGATTAACTGCTTAGCAGTCTTGGTTGCCGTAGATACCCCGTACCGATCGGTTGAAGCGGTAACTCGTTGGATAGTACCCATCGCCACCAGAAGATTGCGGGCTTCATGAAACGTTTGATATATACATCCAATATCAACCCAGATTTTCCACTGACTGGTTTGGTGCAGATCATGGAACAGGCCGTGCGCGCTAATAAAATCCATGGGGTGACGGGACTTTTAATATTCACCTCGCTTAATTTCGCTCAATGGTTGGAGGGCGAGGATCACGTGGTTGACAGGCTTTATGCCAATATCATCAAAGATGTCCGCCATTCTCAGTGTACAAAAAGGGAAGACACCCCGATTGCTCAACGCCATTGGCCGCGCTGGGCCATGAATTTGGGGTTGCTTGTAAACCGAGATACTCCTTTTGTAGGGAAAGACCCTGCCCAGCGGGTGAATTTGAATAGCGATTCACAAAGCATCGAGTCGCTACATACGCGATTTTTTGAGGCCGCCAAGCAACTACCGAGCTTGCAGGTGTCTTTTCATTCATCGGGTACCCGGCCGTTGTGACCTCTGAAGAATTTGAAAGCACCCAACGCAAAGCGCAGCGTCAATTGAAGGCGCGGCATCTGGTTTCATTAGGTTCGAAGCTTGTGGAGTTATTTGAATTGCGTCGGCCACCCGGTGTTTACCAACTGGTGACGCCACACAACGTTTGGGCGCAGACCACTGAGACCTTGAAATCCCTGGCTTATCGCCTGCCACACGAACCTAAAGATTGGGAGGGTGCCCACTGGGAACGCAAACCCGTAACCCAAGATACCTTACCGTTGGGAATGCACACCAGCTCCACCATGTTGCCGCTATGGCTATATGCCCAGGTGGCAGACAAGCTGCGCCTGCCCAAAAAATACCGGGATCTGCCGCTGTGGCTGCCGCACTTCCCCGACTTGGCGGTGCGTTTTATCAAAGACCGTCAGCTCGCGTTCATGGGCCAATTGGTGGCCCAACCTGCCACGCTTGAAGAGCTCAAGGCACAACATCCCGAGCACGGTGACCGGCTGGAGTGCGATTTGATGGCGTTGGTGTGGTCAGGACACTTACAAGTGCTGCCAGACGACTGAAGATGACCGCTTTGCGAACGTCAACCGCTATTGTTTATGTAGCTGCTTGAGCAATATTTATAAGGGCTCAAGTTAGTTTTGACACTTTTTTTGAGTTCATTTGGTACTGTTTGTGCACTTCCTGCGTGCACCTCGATTGCCCAAACTACGAACCACGGCTGTGCAAATCAAACGCGGCGCGTACCTGCCCCACCACCTCACCGCGCACGCTAAGCACGGGGCGTGGGCCCCACGGCTTGAGTTCTTCGCGTTGCGCGTCGTCCAGCCAGCCCAGCTGATCCAGCGACACCGCCGCTGCGGTGTACAGCGCGGGCATATGGCCGCTGGCCACTTTGATCGCAATCGCCTCGCGGCGGCTCACGCTGGCGATCACCTGCACGCCGTCCGCGCCGATTTTCGTGATCCAGTCACCACGCCCGGCTTGGGTGAAGGCCAGGTCGTTGCGCCCGGTGCCCGAGATCAACTCGGGGTGCTGGCGCATGGCGTCGCTCAGCGGCGCGAAGGCTGCGCCAAACTGCGCATCCGCCGCGCCACTGGCCAGTCGCGCAAACGCCCAGGCCAGGTTGTGCAGGGGCATGGCGTAGTTGGGGGCGGAGCAGCCGTCGGTGCCTGCAACCCATTGCGACTCGTCGCAGCCGGTGGCCTGAGCCACGCGCTGCGCAATGGCCATTTGCAGCGGGTGGCTGGGTGCCAGATGGTCGGCCAGCGGCAGGCCGTGCTGACTGCAATACGCCAGAAATCCGGCGTGCTTGCCGCTGCAGTTGTTGTGTCGCTCGTCATACGTCAGCTCGGGCGGCGGCGTCATACCGAAGTAACTCAAACGCAGTGGGACATGGCAGCCGCATTGCAAAGCGCGGTAACTGTGGCCTGATTTAGCCAGCATCTCGTCCACCGCCTGCACATGCATGTCTTCGCCATTGTGGCTGGCGCACAGCATGGCGATGTGCGCAGGCGCGTAACCAAAGTGCGCCGGACCATCCGCCAGCAGGAAGGGCAAGGCCTGAAACGGCTTGAGTGTGGAACGCGTGAAACACACCGCCTGCGCATCGCCCGCTTGCGCCAGCAACTGGCCTTGCGCATTGACAACGGCAATGGCACCCGCGTGAATGATCTCAGCCAGCGGGCCACGGGTGTGTTCGACGAGGGGAGTGAAAGTCATGTTAATTAGTTACTATGTATTCGATAGCTGCTTGAGCAATATATACAAGGGCTGGAGACCGGTTTGTGCAAAATTATCGCAGCAGACGTACGCTTGCCTTTATCCGTAAACCCACCCTGTCCAGACCCGGCTTCTACAAGCAAAATAGTTGAATTCGTAGCGTTTTGATTTAAAAGTGTGCTGATGCGCGCTGACCATGATGAAAACCTGACCGAACCTGACCGAATCTGATCAATGCCGAGTAAAGGTAAGCACGATATGTCCGCTGCACTACGCCTGTCAGGAACACGCCGCACAACTGCCGGGCCGGTGTGATGCAGGGGCCAGCCGACACCTTGTTGGCACGGGCCTTGACTGCGCGCCAGCAGGGTCATCCGGTTCAATCTGAAATCTGCTGTCGCCAGATCCTGGTCCATCATCCGCAGCACATTGGTGCCATGGTCTTGTTGGCCCAAACGCTGCTTGCAGGCCTCAGGGCTTGTGCTGCACTGGGGCTGGTTCGCCAACTGGTCATGCTGCAGCCCTCAGAGGCTGCGCACCACGCCTTGATGGCGCAGGTGTTTGAGGGCCTGGACAGCCCACAGGATGCCGTGGCGGCTTGGGGCCAGGCCTGTCGACTGTCCGGCTCTGATCCCGAGTGGCATTGCCGCTTGGCTGCCGTGCTGCTGAAGCTGGGCCGGGACGATGAGGCGCTGCAGGCTTTGTCAGCCGTTGAGCATCGCCTGCACCCGAGCGCCATCCGGCTACAAGCCAGGTTGCTGCATCGCCTGGCGCACACAGCCACGTTGCGCCAGCTGCTCAGTGACGTTGCATTCGCCGTCGGCCAGACCAGCGATGCCCGGCCGGTTTACCAGCTCTGGTGCGAACTGCTGCCCGACGACAGCGCGCCGCGGCACCGACTGGTCGCAGGATCTGACCAGTCGGTGCCGGCTCGGGCCAGCGATGGCTATGTCACCCAGCTGTTTGACCGGTATGCCGATACTTTTGACCAGAAGCTGGCCGCGCTTGACTACCGGGCACCCCAGCTGATGGCAGCGCACCTTGGAGCTTGCGTGAATCTGCCCACAGGCCAGTGGCAAGTGCTGGATGCGGGCTGTGGCACAGGGCTGTGCGCGCCGTGGGTGCGGCAATGCGCGCGCCACCTCACGGGGGTCGACCTGTCGGGTGCCATGGTGGCCAAAGCGCGCCAACGCGGTGTGTACGACACGTTGGTGGTGGCCGAGATAACTGCGTATTTGAACGCCTGTCCTGATGCCTGCGAATTGATCGCTTCGGGGGACACGCTGATTTACTTTGGTGATCTGTTGCCCGTGCTGGTGTGCATGGCCAAGGCTTTGCGGCCATCTGGCTATGCGGTTTTTTCTCTTGAGCAAGCTTTGGACGACATTGCACCAACAGGCTACCGGCTCAACGCCAGCGGTCGTTACAGCCACAGCGCCCAGCACGTCAGGCACGCAGTGGCCCAAGCGGGCCTGCATTTGCGCACCCTGGTCACCGAAACCGTCAGAACCAACGCTGGCAAGCCGGTTGCAGGGCTCATCGTGGTGGTGCAGCGGCCTGCGCTTGTCGCAGATTCCCTGACGCAGAGTTCACCTGTGCAATGACCAGACGTGTTGTTGCAGTGATTTTTACTACAAAATTAATAGCTGCTTGAGCAGTGTTTAAGGGGCTGAAACTCGATTTGATCGCAATCGCTACCTTAGTGTCACCCTTGCAAACTTGCGCTTGCCCACCTGCAACACATACACCCCCGCCGCCAGCTTGAGGCCTTTGTCGCTGACCACGCTGGAGTCCACCCGCACGCCGCCGCCGTCAATCAGCCGGTTGCCCTCGCCGCTGGATTCGACCAGACCTGCGGCCTTCAGGAGCGCGCCCACGCCCATGCTGGCTGCGCCGTCGGTTAGCGCCACAGACACATCCGCGATCTCATCGGGCACGCCGCCCTTGCTACGGTTAATGAAGTCCTGCTCGGCCGCATCCGCTGCCGCCGCGCTGTGAAAACGGGTGGTAATTTCTTTGGCTAGAGCCACTTTGGCGTCTTTGGGGTTGCGGCCTGCGTCCACCTCAGCTTTGAGCGAAGCAACGTTGGCTTCTGACTTGAAGCTGAGCAGGGTGTACCAGCGCCACATCAACAC
>JAYUXO010000486.1:0-6298 GCA_043753505.1 Comamonadaceae bacterium | reverse complement strand
CACCATGCCCGAGGAGTACGGCGGTGCGGGCGCCGACAAGCTGTATTCGGTGATCCAGATGGAAGAACTGGCGCGCGGCGGCTTCACCGGCGTGGGCTTTGGGCTGCACAGCGAGATCGTCGCCCCCTACCTGCTGCACTACGGCACCGAGGAGCAGAAGCAACGCTACCTGCCCAAGCTGGCCAGTGGCGAGATGGTGGGCGCCATCGCAATGAGCGAGCCGGCGGCCGGCAGCGATCTGCAGGGCGTGAAAAGCACCGCATTGAAACAGCCGGACGGCAGCTACCTGCTCAATGGAAGCAAGACCTTCATCACCAACGGCTGGCATGCCGACCTGGTGATCGTGGTGGCCAAAACCCAGCCGGAGCTGGGTGGCAAGGGCACCAGCCTGCTGTTGGTGGAGCGCGGCATGCCGGGCTTTGAAACCGGCAAGCGCCTGAAAAAGCTGGGCCTGCGCGCACAAGACACCAGCGAGCTGTTTTTCGACCACGTGCGTGTGCCAGCCGGTAACCTGCTGGGAGGCGATGTGTACGAAAACAAGGGGTTCATCTGTCTGATGGAACAACTGCCGTGGGAACGCCTGCAAATCGCCATCGGCGCAGTGGCCGCCGCCCAGGCTGCCATCGACATGACGGTGGCGTATGTGCGCGACCGCAAAGTGTTTGGTCAGGCCGTCGCCAGCTTTCAAAACACCCGCTACAAGCTGGCCGAGCTACAGACCGAGGTGCAGGTGGCCCAGGTGTTTGTCGACAAATGCACCGAGCTGGTGTGCCGGGATTTGCTGGATACGCAGACTGCCAGCATGGCCAAGTATTGGACCACCGACCTGCAGTGCAAGGTGATGGACGAGTGCGTACAACTGCACGGCGGCTACGGCTACATGTGGGAATACCCAATCACACGGGCATTTGCTGATGCACGGGTGCAGCGGATTTATGGAGGCACGAACGAAATCATGAAGGAGGTGATTTCACGGGGTATGGGGTTGGGCGGAAAGTGACTGGTAATTTTGCACACCGGCTCGCAATTTAATGCCAGCTTGGTAACTTCTTCACACATCTGGCGCGAGTTTAGAAAAACTGTATACATTCGTCATGACGAGTGGTAATCTAACAACCTATTACATATAAGCATTACGCTTTAAATTGCGAGACACTTTAATGGTTTGCACGGTTGAAACATTAGGATTTGATGCCGCTGAGCAAAAAACACTGGCGGCGACCTTTGCCCTGTCCGTTCGCCGTGAGGTTGTATACGCTCGCTGGGATGCAAGATACCCGCAGCCAGCACACCTGTTGTTAGTTGATGGGGACAATCCCCAAGCAGTAGAGGAAATGTTGTCGCGCAAGACGGATCGTCAGTACCCGCCGGTTGTAGTTGCAACGCACCTGCCGCTTCGCTACAACTGCACGCACGTCGAAAGACCCATTCGCTTTTTGCGCCTGTTCAAGGCACTTGATCAGGCGCTGGAAGCCAAGCTGGATGCTGATCGAGGGAATCCAGACACCGGTCACCATGCCTGGGCAAGCACCATGACCATGCCCTCTCAGTCTTCTTGGGAAGCGCCTCCCTGTGAAGTTACTGAGCTGCCGCGCGTACAAGCGGCATCGACACCGCGAACAGGTTCGGCGAGCCAGATTGCCGTGGTTCTGGATTTGCCGGTGAAACTACCGGTCGTGTCAGGTGCATCTGCAGCAGGACCCACCGGCTCCGGCAACGTCGTTTCCATGGTGTCGGCGGTGGAGCGTCCGGCGAGGACACGCGCGGCCGATGCGTCGAGCCTGAACAACTTGAACGCCGACTGGGTGTTGGTTGTGGATGACAACCTTGCGGTGCGTCGCTTCATGGCGCAAAAGCTCCAGCAGTTCAGCATCAACGTGGACTATGCAGCTTCAGGCGAGCAGGCCATTGGCTTGACTGGCACCAAGCGCTATACCTGTGTTTTTCTGGATGTCGTGATGCCGGGCATGGATGGCTATCAGGTATGCAAGCTGATCAAGGCGAGCCGGGAATCTCAAGCCACCCGGGTCGTAATGCTGACCAGTCGGGATGGTACGTTTGACAAAATTCGCGGAAAAATGGCTGGCTGCGATGCCTATTTGACCAAGCCGATTGACGAAGAAAAGCTGATGAATGCCATCGTTAAATTCTTGCCAGAAGGCGCGGCTCTGGCGGAGCTGGATCGAGGAAACAGCTCCATGTTTTTAGACAGTGATGCCAAGAAAAATAACTCGCGTGCACCCAGCAAACATCGCTGATACATCCCACTTAACAGGAGACTTAAACCCATGTCAATCAACCGCGTATTGATAGTTGAGGACGACCAGGCACAGCGTGTGCACCTTCAAAACCTGCTGGCTGGTGCGGGGTACACCGTGAGCCTGGCGCACGACGGTCAGGAAGGCTTGGCCAAAGCCAAGTCTGACAATCCTCAGGTTATCTTGATGGACATCAACATGCCAGTGATGGACGGTTTTGCAGCAGCCCGCAGTCTGCGCAATGATCCTGCTACCAAACACATTCCTGTTATTTTTGTGAGCGCCAAAGACCAAAAGGCTGATCGTGTGTGGGCCACCATGAACGGCGCCAAAGGCTATGTCACCAAGCCTTATCACCCAGACCAGATTCTTGACCAGATCAAGACTCTGGGCTGAACTTAAAAGTAGTCGTGCAGGCCCTTCCGGCTGTGCAGGCAGGTACTGATATCGCTACTGCGGCATCGCATGAAGTGACTTCCGCGGTCGTTGACCAGAGCAATTACCAAGCCAGTTATCAGGCATTTCGTGTGGGATCTGCGTGGTACTACACCGGTTTTGATGAAGCCAGCGAACTGGTGGAACCGCTGTCAGCGACTTGGTTGCCCAACACACCGCAGTGGTTTGTTGGGCTGGCGCACCTAAGCGGTTACGTGGTACCAGTCGTGGATTGGGCCTCCAACAGCGGTGCGACAGCAATGGGTACGCCGTCTGGCGCTGCTGCAAGCCACCCTGCACCGTTGTTTCATCTTTTGTTTGGTCGTTCGCAGCAACGCATCGCGGTGGCCATACACACATTGCCATTCACCGTAACTACGTATTTGCCTCCTCAAGGAATATTATCAGGCGATATTGACATACTGCCTGATTATTTTGCACCGCTTGTTGATGCAATACTTCCGTGGAATGACGTCACCCACACCGCCCAGGGTTCTCTTGCACTGAAGGGAATTCAACCACCGTCGGTTCTGCATCACCTGAGTAATGCCATGCTTGCTCAGTGGTTTGCCAGGCAATTGCAGGACTGATAAATTGTCGGTGATTTTATTAAAACTGTCGCGCTACCCAAGAAAAACGATGACTGGAGATATTCATGAATATTCGTAATAAACTGTTGTTGGGAGCGGGCCTGCTGGCGTTGCTACCGGTCGCTATTACCGCGTTCGTGGTAGGCCAGGGCACTTATGACAGCGCGCGCACTGCTCTACAGGCGCAAGCCCAGGCCCGATTGGTTGCGCAGCGAGAAGACAAACGCGCGCAGGTCGAGGCTTATTTCAACTCGTTAGTGAGAGGTGTGCAATCGCTGGGGCGCTCTACCACGGTGGTTGATGCAGCCAAAGCTTTCAAAGCCGGTTATCCATCGTTCGCCAAAGATACATCTCCTGCCAAAATCGCTGAGTATCGCGCAGCCCTCCTGAAGTTTTACACTGACGATTTTGGCGCTGAATTCAGGAAACGCAATACAAATCCGCTGGGTGATATGGCGGTATACATCGACAAGCTGGATGATGTCACGGTGGTGATGCAATACAAGTACCTGGTGGCCAATACCAACCCGATAGGCCGCAAAGAATTGTTAAATGCTGCGACCGATGATTCAGCGTACACCCGGGCACATGCTGCATTCCACCCCAGCCTGTCGGGCATGGTAGACAAGCTGGGTTATTACGACTTCTTCTTGATTGATGCCGACCAGCGGCGTGTCATTTACTCCGTTGAAAAAGAAATTGATTTCGCGACCTTGCTGGAAACCGGCATTGCCGCGAAAACGGCACTGGACGCTGCTGTGAACGCGATGCTACGAGCTAAAACGGCAGACGAATACTTCATTGCCGACTACAGCCCGTACCTGGTTTCGTATAACGATCAGGCGTCGTTTATCGCAGTTCCGGTGTTCGACGGCGATATCCAGATTGCCGTGATGGCTGTGCAAGTGCCTGTAGAGGAGCTGACCGAAATATTGACTTCGACCAAGCGCTGGCTGGAAGTGGGGCTGGGTAAAACGGGTGAGGTGTTCATTGCAGGTGCCGATGGTTTTATGCGTACGGACGCGCGTCTGCTGTTCGACAACACGGCGGCTTTCTTGAAGAGTGCCAGTGCGTCCATGACGCCCGATGCAGTCAAACAGGCCAGCCTGCGTACCACCTCCATCGGTCTGGTCAAGGTCACGTCGCAGGAAGTGTTGAAAGCGGCGGCTGGAACCTCAGGGGCCGAGCAATTCATTGACTTTCAAGGCAATGAGGTGTTTGGTGCTTACTCTCCGGTGGGTATTGCAGGTTTGAACTGGTTGATTGTGGCCAAACAGGACACCGAAGAGTTGTTCGCTCCCATTGCCCAGCTGGCACGGGATGCTGCCTTGCGCGCAGGCCTGACGGCACTGGCCGTGCTGGCCGCAGCGGCATTGGCCATCGCAGTGTTTTTACGCTCTTTCCTGCGCCCTATTGCGCAGCTGACCACCACCGTGCACCAGTTGCAGGCGGGAGATTTCTCAGCGCGTGCCAATATTCAAACGGGCGATGAGTTGGAGGTACTGGGCAAGTCGCTAGATAACCTGCTGGACGACCGTTTGCAGGCGCTGGACGATGCACAGAAGGAAAACGAGGATCTGAACAGCTCGGTGATTATTTTGCTGGAAACTGTCTCACTGGTATCGCAGCGCGACTTGACGGTACGGGCACCTGTGATGGAAAACATGATTGGCACTGTGGCTGACTCCATCAACTACCTGACAGAAGAAACCGAGAAGGTGCTTAGTGAAGTGAACGAAGTTGCCGACCAGGTGGATGCGGCTTCCAGTTACGTGAAGTCACAGGCCACGACGGTGGCAGAAACGGCCAGCGCCGAGCGCAACTCGGTGCTCACGATGGCCATGGAGCTCGAAGAAGCGACTGACGAGATCAAACGGGTAGCCACGTTGGCCGACAGCTCCAGTGAAATTGCCAGACGGGCGATCACCACAGCGCAGTCTGCGCAGTTGTCGGTGGCAGGCACTGTCAAAGGCATGGTGTCCATTCGCGAGACGATTTCCGAGGTGGAAAAACGCATCAAGCGTCTGGGCGAGCGGTCGCAGGAGATCTCGCAGATCGTGAACCTGATCAACCAGATTTCGGAGCGCACTCACGTGCTGGCGCTGAACGCTTCCATGCAGGCTGCCATGGCTGGTGAAGCGGGGCGTGGTTTTGCGGTGGTGGCCGAAGAGGTTCAACGGTTGGCTGACAACGCGCGGGGTGCGACTACTCAGATTGCGGGTCTGGTCTACAACATTCAGGTTGAAACCAACGACACCATCAATACCGTTAACAAAACCATCGATCAGGTGGTACAGGGCTCGGAGATGGCAACGCGCTCGGGCGAAGACATGAACAACACTGAGGCGTCCACTCGCGAACTGGTGGACCTGGTGCAGCGCATTGCGGCCAGCTCCGTGGATCAGGTACGTATTGCTACTGCATTGCAGTTGCGCATGGACGAGATTGTGGAGTCCACCCAGACCACTTCGCGGCAGGTTGAGTCGCAAAGCGAAAGCGCCGACCTGCTGGTGCAGTCAGCCAAACGGTTGGTTGACACGGTGTCGGTGTTCAAACTCAAGCCGCGTTAATTGCTGCAACAGTTTCACAACTGGCGCACCGTCTCATGCAAATAAGCGAAATTCTGGGTGCCTTGAAGGTCGAAGTTGAACTCGTCCAGGGCGACCTGATGCCGTGGCTGGAAGCCCTGGCTCAAGACCCGCGCGACTGCGCGCTGGATGCCTACCGCAGTCAACTGGAGCGGACTCAGGAAACCTGCAGCATGCTTTCGTTGTCTGCTTTGGCGCAGTGGCTGCAAATGTTGCTGGACAGTTTGGCCGTACTCGACGATGCCTCTGAAAGTCAACGTCTGGACTGGGCAGAGGCCCATGCGCAGTGGCCAGGTGCGCTCATTGACTACCTGCAAGACCACACCAGCGAAGCGACCAGCTTGGCCTTACTGAACTGCGTGGCCGACCCGAGGCTGTTGTTACCGCTGGACGTAGAGGGCATTGGCCAGTTGCAAATCATGCTGGC
>JAYUXO010000485.1:0-6325 GCA_043753505.1 Comamonadaceae bacterium | reverse complement strand
CCACGTCTTTGTCCGAGAGCTTGTAGCGGCCACCCACTGCAACCCCGTAGCCACGCCGGGCTTCTGCGAATGAGCGCTTTTCGTGGGCCAGCACGCGGGCATTCAGCGCGCCCCAGTCAAAAGTTTTGTCTACCCTCGCCACCAGTTGCGGCATGTTTTCGTTGGCACTACCACCCACAAACTGGTCGCGTGGGTCTTCCAGGGAGAAGGTGAATTTAGCGGCGGCCTTGTCATCACCAACGCTGTAGCGCAGCATGGTGCGACGGGAGAACGGCGCGCCCACTGCGCCGTTGAAATCCACCGTTTCAGGCAGGTTGTCCAGATCCATGAACGTAGACCAGGTTTTGCCCACCAGCCAGCCACCGGTCTCGACGTAAGCCTGGCGAATGCGAGGCCGGTAGCGGTTGGGGTGGCTGTAGGAATAGAAGTCAATTTCGAATTTGGCGGTCAGCGGGTTGCCTGCCAGCACCGCGTTGCCCTCCAGGCCCAGCCTTGAGGTTTCAAATGTCGATTGGCTACGGCCTTTGGGGCCAGAGCTGCTGGACAGCGGTTGCCCCGCCAGGTCGGTAAACCGGTCAGAGGGGCCAGCGCGTTTGAAGTCGTGAATCGCGTGGCCTTCGATGAAGCCGTAAATTCGCAAGGGCGGTTTGACTTCAGGCTCAGGCGCTGCGGTTTGCCCCAGGCACACGTTGAAGGTGACCAGAGCGACAGCCGCAGCACATATTGGAGGCCGTTTGAGTTTCATGGCTTGCTTTCGGTGGGGGTAAGTATTTCGTCAGCGCAAATCTGCGTGCCTGCAGTTCCCGCGAGCAACGCTTCAATGTCATCAAGCGAGCCAATCACGGCGCGCCTGCCTGTGGCGATGACGAACTGGCAAGCCGCCAGCACTTTCGGGCCCATCGAGCCCGCAGGAAAAGTGTGTTGCGCCAGGTCCTGTGGCGTGGTGTGGCCAACCGCTGTCTGGCTGGGTTGGCCCCAGTCCACATAGACGGCGTTTACATCGGTGGCAATCACCAGGCAGTCGGCTTGCAGGGCCTGCGCGATCAGGCTGGCGCACAAGTCTTTGTCTATCACCGCTTCAATGCCGCGCATGGCATGGTTGGCGCCACCTTCGCTGCGCACCACGGGTATGCCGCCACCGCCTGCGGCAATGACCAACGCGCCTTTTTCTAACAACCAGGCCATGGGTTCAATACCCAGCACACGCAACGGTTTGGGGGAGGCCACCACGCGCCGAAAACCGTTGCCGTCGGCCGCCACTGTCCATCCCCTGTCGGTTGCCAGGCGCTGCGCTTCCACTTGCGTGTACATCGGGCCCACGGGCTTGGTGGGGTGCGCGAACGCCGGGTCACTGGCATCGACTTCAGTGCGGGTCAGCAAGGTCACCACGGTGTGGTGCGCAGGCAGCAAATTGGCCAGCTCCTGCTCTAGTTGGTAGCCAATCATTCCCTCCGTTTCCGCACCCAGTACGTCCAGGGGATACGGTTGCACAGGCTTGTAAGCAGCCGATTGCAGCAACAGCAAACCCACCTGCGGTCCGTTGCCATGGGTTAGCACCATGTCGTGTGCCAAGGCCACGCGGGCCAGTTGCACAGCCGCGCGGCGAATGTTTTCCAGCTGGTTCTCGGCGCTCAAGGCCTGACCACGCCGGAGCAGCGCATTGCCACCCAGTGCCACCACGAGTTTCATGGCTTCAGGCCAGCGTTGCCACGAGCACCGCCTTGATGGTGTGCATGCGGTTTTCGGCCTGGGTAAACACGATGGACGCTTCGGACTCGAAAACCTCATCGGTTACTTCAATCTCGCTCAAGCCGTACTTTTCGTGAATCTCCCGCCCCACCTCGGTGTCCAGGTTGTGAAAGGCGGGCAGGCAGTGCATGAAGCGGCTGCGAGGTTTGCCGGTGGCTTGCATCAGCGCAGTGGTCACCTGGTAAGGCATCAACTGCTCAATGCGCTGTTTCCAGACCTCGTCGGCCTCGCCCATCGACACCCAGACATCGGTGTACACAAAGTCAGCACCGACCACAGCTTGAAAAGGGTCGGTTTCTATCGTGATGCGTGCACCCGTCGTCTTCGCCAGCTGCAGCATTTCGGCTTGCAGATAGGCAGGGGGTTGCAAGTTGACCGGCGCCGCAATACGCACATCCATGCCCATCTGTGTGCCACCTACCAGCAGTGAGCAGCCCATGTTGAAACTGGCGTCTCCCAGGTAGCAAAACGACAGATCGTGCAAGGGCTTTTCGCCAAACTCCTGCATGGTGAGCAGGTCGGCCAGTATTTGCGTCGGATGGGCCTGGTCGGTCAGGCCGTTCCATACCGGCACATGGGAAAAGCGTGCCAATTCCTGCACCACGCTTTGCGCAAAGCCCCGGTACTCAATGCCGTCATACAGCCGTCCCAGCACGCGGGCCGTGTCTTTGAGTGACTCTTTGTGGCCCAGTTGCGAGCCGTGGGAATCCAGATACGTGACATGCCCGCCCTGGTCGTGCACCGCAACCTCGAACGCGCAGCGCGTGCGCGTGGAGGCTTTCTCAAAAATCAGCGCAATGTTTTTGCCCTGCAGGCGCGGCACTTCATTGCCAGCATATTTGCTGCGCTTGAGTTCAGCAGCCAGATCAATCAGGAAACGTATGTCACGTGGCGAAAAGTCTTTCAGGTCTAAAAGACTGCGGTTGCGCAGGTTGAAGCTCATGGCGGTGCTCCTGATTAAAGAGCGTCGCGCTCGATGGGACAACTCATGCAGTGGCTACCACCGCGCCCGCGTCCCAGCTCGCTGCTGGGAATGGTGATGACCTCCACGCCCGCCTTGCGCAGCAAGGTGTTGGTGTACACATTGCGGTTGTAGGCCATCACCACCCCCGGAGCCAGTGCCAGCAGGTTGTTACCGTCGTCCCACTGCTCGCGTTCGGCTTCAAAGCTGTCGCCACCAGTGGCGACGGTGCGCAGTCGGGCCACGCCGATGGCTTGGGCCAAAACGTCTAGAAACGGTTTGCACTCGGTGCGCACATCCAGACTGGTGCTGGTGGTGCCAGGGCGCAGGCTGTGCACGCGGATGCTGTCCACCACGTCCGGGAAGATGGTCACCAGGTCCACATCGCAAAACGTCAGCACTGTGTCCATGTGCATGGCCCCCCGCGACTTGGGTAGCTGGGCGGCCAATACCCGGGTGGCACTGCCGCTGGCAAACAGGGCCCGCGCCAGACTGCTGACACCCTGCGGCGAACTACGCTCACCCATGCCAATCAACACCACGCCGTTGCCCAGCGGCATCACATCACCGCCCTCAACCGTGGCCAGGCCATGCGGCTCGTCCGGGTCACCCCACAACTCCTTGGCCTCCACATCGCCTTCGGGGGACTTCATGCCGGCAAACATCGGGTGGAAGCGATAGATAGCCGCCATGAGCCGGGTTTCTTGCTGGCGCGCGGGCCAGTACATGGGGCATAGCACCACGCATTCGTGAATCCAGCAACTGCTGTCGCGCGTGAACAAGGTATTGGGCAGCGGCGGTATCAGCATGTCGGACGGGGAGGCGCATTGCGCCAGCAGGCCACCCGTTTCAAATGGCACCTCAGCCCGTGCCACGCCGCCAATCAAGTGCTCGGCCAGGCGCGCGGGGGGCAATGCTTCCAGCCAGGGGCGCAGCAGGGAGCAGGTTTCACTGTCTACAAAATTGGGGCCCAGCTTATGGTCCAGCAGCCAGTTGCGTGCGGTGGGAATAGCGATCACATCGGCCAGCAGGTCGTGCATTTCCAACACCTCTATGCCGCGCGCCGTCATCGCGCTGGTGTAGGCGTAGTGGTCGTTGCGGGCTTGCGAGACCCACAAGACATCGTCAAACAACAATTCCTCGCAATTAGCAGGTGTCAAGCGTTGTTGCGCCAAGCCGGGGCGGCACACCAGCACCTTGCGCAAGGGGCCTACTTCTGAGAAAACGCCCCTGGGGGAAGGGCTGGTGTTTGGGGCGGACATGGCGAAATCTCCAGGTGATGCGTGTGGATAGGGTTGACCGGCGTGCGCGAATTCACCGTGTCGCTGCGGTGGCCAGAACAGCCTCATAACTTGAGTTGACCCACGCTGAGCAGATAGGCGGCCACTGCGGCAAGGCCCACCAGCAGCGCCAACACCACCCACTCGCGTCCGCTGAAGGCGGTTTGCGCGCGCTGGCGTTTGGCCACGATGTACAAAATGGCACCGGGCGCATACAGCAGGGCGGCGAGCAGCAAATACTTCAAACCAGCGGCATACAACAGCCACGCGCAATATATGGCGGCCATGGCAGCAACGGGCACATCGACCCGGCTGAACTTGATGCCGACGTGGGTGGATTGACGCAATACGTTTCTCGGTCTTTCACCATTGAAGGCCACCTTCAAGCCGTACAGCGCGCTGAACAGGTAAGGCACCAGAATCATCGCGGTGGACAGCGAGATCAACGCCAGGTAAGAGGCTTTGGAAAACAATGTCACGAGCAGAAAAATCTGCACCATGCCGTTGGTCAGCCACAGCGCATTGGCAGGCACGCCGTTGCTGTTGGAGCGGGCCAGCCATTGCGGCATGACACCGCCGCCTGCAGGTGTGAAAAGTGACTCAGCGGCCAGCAATGTCCAGGCCAGAAAACCACCGCCCACCGACACCATCAGCCCCACATAAATCAGCACAGCGCCCCAGGTGCCAACAGCTTTTTCGAGCACGCCAGCCATCGACGGGTTCTTCAAGCCCGCCAGATCGGGCTGCGCATAAACACCTAGCGACAGCAACGACACTGCCATCAACAGGCCCAGACAGATCAGAAAGCCGATCACCGTGGCGCGGCCCACGTCAGCCCGGTTGCGCGCCCTGGCCGAGTACACACTGGCTCCTTCTATGCCAATGAACACCCATACCGTGACCAGCATGGTGCTTTTGACTTGATCGAGCACCGAGCCCAGTTTGTCAGTACCCCAAAAATCGATGCGGATGGTCTTAACCTCAAACACAAGCGCGACCAGCACAATAAAAATCAGCAGCGGCGCAATTTTTGCCAACGTGACCACCGCGTTCAACACCGTAGCCCCTTGAATCCCTCGCAGCACCAGCGCATGCACTGCCCACACAACGATGGACGCACCAACCACCGCAGCGGGCGTGTTGCCCTCGCCAAAAACCGGGAAAAAGTAGCCCAGTGCACCGAAGGCGGCCACCAGGTAGCCCACGTTGCCAATCCACGCGCTCACCCAGTAGCCCCAGGCAGAGTTGAAACCCACGTATTCACCGGCCAGGGCACGTGCGTAGGCATACACGCCGTTGTTCAGATCCGGCTTGCGCACAGCCAGCATCTGATAGACCCGAGCCAGCATCAACATACCCAGCCCGGTCACCAGCCAGCCAATTAGGATGGCACCCGCACCCGCGGCAGAGGCCATGTTTTGCGGCAGGCCAAAAATGCCACTGCCTACGATGGAGCCCACCACCAGTGCCACGAGCAGGCCCAGCCCCAAAGTGCCGGGAGCGGGCGGTGCAGGCTTGCTTGCCGTGTTTGATGCGGTAGTAGCGGCAGGCGCAATGGGGGTGGTGGTGGTCGTCATGGCGCGTTCCTTTTCGGGCGGTGGCCGGTGGTGTGACTTGCCGCATCCATTGCGTGACCCTCTGGCGTCGCATGGCGTGGCCAGTCCCAAAGCCTGCGCCACAACGTTGAACGCTGCGTTGGCTTCAGGCATGGCAAAGCCGGGGTGCGTGCTGTGCTGTTCATGGTTAACGCAATGCTGATGAAGTGGCCAGAAAGCTTTCTGGAGTCCGTGTGGGTGAGTTCAGGACCGCACCGTATCGGGCCTGTCATGGCGGGTCTGTGCGCTACCGTACGCAGCGCACGGCGTTGCTGAATGAGATGTTTTCTAGCGTGCAGTCGCTGCGCAGGACTTGCATCACAGGGTCTCAGAAACTGGCGATACAACGGTTGGCGCGGCAGTGCCAAACGGCGCAGATGTGATGTCTAACTGAGCGATGGCTTTTTTGGCCCAGTACACGAGGATGACGCTGGCCACTTGCACCAGCAGACCTGCGATAGCCAGCCAGGCGGCGCACTGCCAGAAGAACTCGGTCAAACGGCGTCCACCGACAGGAGGCCTGCATTCGATGCCCGGGCGTGTAGCGACTGGAGTTGCCGCTCCAGCGTGTCGATGCGCGTCAGGTAGCCTACCAGCACACCGGCGGTGAAAAGGTCCAGATCAAAATCGCGCTGCACGTGGCAAGCCGTGCGCAGGGGAATGAGGCAGGCGGCGCTAAACACATGTGCACGTTCCTGCACCGCCGCCGATCCGGGTATTGGCAGCAGCGCACCGTAGTC
>JAYUXO010000484.1:0-2543 GCA_043753505.1 Comamonadaceae bacterium | reverse complement strand
GGCATGGGCATCAGTTGCTGGACGAGGCGGTTCGGCGCGAGGGTTTGAACCTGACAGAAGCTCAACAGGTTGCCCTGCTGGCTTATATGGACCTCATTGGCAAATGGAACCAGGTTTACAACCTTACGGCGGTGCGCGAGGTGGCGAACATGCTGACCCATCACTTGCTCGACAGCTTGGTGGTCATCGCGCCGTTGCAGCGTCAGATCAGCGAATACTTTCCAGAGGCGTTGACCGTCAAACTGCTGGATGTGGGCTCGGGTGCCGGGTTACCGGGTGTGGTTATTGCGATTTGTTGTCCGCAGGTTCAAGTGACGTGTGTAGACACCGTTGCCAAGAAAGCTGCCTTTGTGCGACAAGTGGCCGTGAGTCTGCAATTGCCCAACCTGCGGGGCTTGCACGCGCGCGTGGAAATGATTGTTGAGCCGCATGACGTGGTGTGCTCACGAGCTTTCGCATCACTGGTAGATTTCGCTCGCTGGTCACGGGCTGCACTGGCGCAGCGGGGTGTGTGGATGGCAATGAAGGGCAGGCAGCCGATTGACGAGATTGATGCACTACCAGCCAATGTGCGGGTGTTTCACGTGGAACCATTGACGGTGCCTGGGCTGGATGCACAGCGCTGCATCGTATGGATGAAAAAAAGCCCGCCAACCCTCGCTTAAACTCATCCCCACTTTGCTTGGGGGGTTTCATGTTCGGCATTTCAGATTACGGCGCGTTTGTTGCCGCCATCATTTTGTTTCTCGCTATTCCTGGGCCGGGCAATCTGGCGCTCATCACCTCCACCAGTAAAGGCGGCATGCGCGGTGGGCTGGCAGCAACCTTCGGTGTGATAGCGGGTGATCAAGTGCTGATGTGGTTGGCCGTGGCTGGCGTGGCGGCTTTGCTCACAACTTATCCAACCGCATTCAGTGCTGTCCAGTGGCTGGGTGCGGCGTATCTGGCCTGGCTGGGTCTGAAAATGATTCTGGCCAAGCCCGGCGACAAGCCGGTGCTGAACATTCAGCCGCGCCACTACTTCAAGCAGGCGGTATTCATTACCTTGCTGAACCCCAAGGCCATCGTGTTCTACATGGCCTTTTTCCCACTGTTTGTAGACCCGGCCAGGCACCAAGGTCTGCTCACCTTCGGCGTGATGGCCGCCACGATTGCGGCCCTGACTTTTCTCTATGGTCTGGGAGCCACCTTGCTGACACATTTTCTGGCTGAGCGCATGCGAGCCAACCCGCTGATGGGTCGCGTGCTGGAAAAGGTGGCGGGTGTGTTTCTGATTGGCTTTGGCATCAAGTTGGTGGCCAGCAAATGAGTGGCGCCCCTTTGGTCGCGGTGAGTGCTCGCATCTTCTGCATTGCCAATCAAAAAGGTGGCGTCGGCAAAACCACCACGACTGTCAACCTGGCAGCAGGCCTGGCCAAAATCGGCCAGCGGGTGCTGATGGTCGACATGGATCCGCAGGGCAACGCCACCATGGGCTCGGGTGTGGACAAGCGCAACATGCAACTCAGCGTGTACGACGTACTGCTCGAATCGGCCAGTGTTGCCGAGGCCACCGTCACCAGCCAGAAGTTGATTGACGGCGGTTGCGGCTACCACGTGTTGGGAGCCAACCGCGAGCTGGCCGGTGCCGAGGTGGAGCTGGTGGGGCTGCCCCACCGCGAGAAGCGTCTGAAAAAGGCGCTGGCGGCGGTGCAAAGCGACTACGACTTTGTGCTGATTGACTGCCCGCCGTCGCTGTCCATGCTCACCCTGAACGGCTTGTGCAGCGCCCATGGCGTCATCGTGCCCATGCAGTGCGAGTACTTTGCGCTGGAGGGCCTGACCGATCTGGTCAACACCATCAAGCAGGTACACGCCAACCTGAACCCCGACCTGCAAATCATCGGCCTGCTGCGCGTGATGTTTGATCCGCGCATTACCTTACAGCAGCAGGTTAGCGACCAACTCAAGGCCCACTTTGCCGAAAAGGTGTTCAATACCGTGATTCCCCGCAACGTGCGCCTGGCCGAAGCGCCCAGCTACGGCCTGCCCGGCGTGGTGTTTGACCCGGCGGCCAAAGGCAGTTTGGCCTTCGTGGAATTTGCTACAGAGATGGTGGCGCGCATCGCCACGCATGACAAATGACAGCCTCTGCTGCGCATCGACAACGACCAATGGCATGCTTGACCACCACGGCTACTCAGTCAACTGCCATGGCACGCCGCAGGCGATCGTCATTTTTGTAGGCAGCCGCCATCTGTCATGGGAGCTTGATTGCAAGTCAAATCACACTCCAGCCCTTATAAATACTGCTCAACCAGCTATATAAATAATAGCAAAATGAACTCCTCCAACGTCCTCATCCTGCCTGGCTGGCAAAACAGCGGGCCGCTGCACTGGCAAACCTTGTGGGAAAACCAGCACGGATACCAGCGCGTGCAGCAACACAACTGGCAGCGCCCTTTGCGCGGCGACTGGCTGGTGCGGCTGGAAGAAACCCTGCTGACCTGCACGGAGCCGGCCGTGCTGGTGGCGCACAGCACGGGCTGCCTGCTGGTGGCTGC
>JAYUXO010000483.1:0-6351 GCA_043753505.1 Comamonadaceae bacterium | reverse complement strand
TTTCACATCACAAGCGCTTGATCAAACTCGACGTATCCAGCCGGTTGCCACCTGCAGCCTGCACGTCGGCATAAAACTGATCCACCAGCGCCGTCACGGGCAGTCTGGCGCCGTTGCGCCTGGCTTCGTCGAGCACCAGGCCCAAGTCTTTGCGCATCCAGTCCACCGCAAAACCAAAGTCGAATTTGCCGTCGACCATGGTCTTGCCACGGTTGTCCATTTGCCAGCTTTGCGCCGCGCCTTTGCCAATCACGTCCAGCACCTGGGCCATGTTCAACCCGGCTTTTTGACCAAAGGCGATGCCTTCAGACAAACCTTGCACCAGGCCAGCGATGCAGATCTGGTTGACCATTTTGGCCAGCTGCCCGGCACCGCTGTCACCCAGCAAAGTGAAGGCGCGCGAAAAGGCCATGGCCACGGGTCGGACGGCTTCGAATGCCACTGCATCGCCGCCGCACATGACGGTGAGCAAGCCGTTTTGCGCACCCGCTTGGCCACCAGACACTGGGGCGTCGATGAACTGAAACCCCCTTTCCAGAGCCAGCGCCGACAGCTCGCGTGCCACGCTGGCCGAGGCGGTGGTGTGGTCCACAAAAACCGCACCAGGCTTCATGCCCGCAAATGCGCCATCGGCACTTCGAGTGCCGTCACCGAGATCGTTGCCCAGCACCACGCTGCGCAGGTCTTCGTCGTTGCCCACGCAGCAGAAAACAAATTCAGCATCTGCCACGACCAGAGCTGGTGTTTCAGCATGTTTTTGGCGTCCCGCTTCTGCGAAATCTGCTTTCCAAGCTATTGATTTTGTAGCGGTTCGGTTGTAAACCGTCACTTGATGCCCGGCTAACGCCAGGTGCGTGGCCATCGGGTAACCCATCACACCCAGTCCCAAAAAGGCGACTTTGCGGCTGGGAGTGGGTTCGTAGGTTTTGGGATGGATGGTCATACGAGCATTCTTGGAGGGCTGGTGTGGTGATGCGAACGCAAAGGACGCAAAGTGGGTAAGTGCGCAAAGAACAGCTGCATAACAGGGACGAATTTTTTGCGGCTTTTACGTAACCTCTGCGACCTTTGCGTTCAAGTGCCTGGGTCGGAAGCGCCCAAATTCAAACGATCGCCATGTGCTCGGTTCCCGCCGCCAGATCAGAGGTTTTCGCGCGTTGCGAATACAGCTTGATCTGCAGGCGCAAGTCGTTCACCGAGTCAGCGTTGCGCAGGGCGTCTTCGTAGGTAATGACGTTTTTCTCGTAGGTGTCAAACAGCGCCTGGTCGAAGGTTTGCATGCCCAGGTTGCGGCTTTTTTTCATGATCTCCTTGATCTCGGAGACGTCGCCTTTGAAGATCAAGTCAGAAATCAGCGGCGTGTTCAGCATGATTTCGACCACGGCGGCCCTGCCTTTGCCGTCCTGCTTGGGAATCAAGCGCTGAGACACCATGGCTTTAAGGTTCAGGCTCAAGTCCATCAACAACTGGGCTCGCCGCTCTTCGGGAAAGAAGTTGATGATGCGGTCCAGCGCCTGGTTGGCGCTGTTGGCGTGCAAAGTGCACATGCACAGGTGGCCGGTTTCGGCAAACGCAATCGCGTGTTCCATGGTTTCGCGGTCGCGTACTTCGCCCATCAAAATCACATCGGGTGCCTGGCGCAGGGTATTCTTCAGCGCGGCTTCCCAGCTGACGGTGTCCAGCCCCACTTCGCGCTGAGTGACCACGCAGTTTTTATGCGGGTGCACAAATTCCACCGGATCTTCAATGGTGATGATGTGACCATGCGACTGTTCGTTGCGCCAGTCGACCATGGCAGCCAGCGTGGTGGACTTGCCTGAGCCGGTAGCGCCTACCAGCACGCACAGTCCGCGCTTGCTCATCACCACGTCTTTGAGTATCTGCGGCACGCCCAGGCCGTCGATGGTGGGTAAGGTTTGTGGAATCACCCGCATCACCAGGCCAACCTGGCCCATTTGCACAAACGCATTGACCCGAAAGCGGCCAATGCCAGGCGGCGAGATGGCAAAGTTGCATTCTTTGGACGCTTCAAATTCCGCCGCCTGCTTGTCATTCATGATGGACCGCGCCAGTGCCAAGGTGTGGTTACCGGTGAGCGGTTGCGGCGAGATTTTGGTGACCTTGCCGTCCACCTTCATGGCTGGCGGAAACGCACTGGTAATGAACAAGTCACTACCGCTACGACTGACCATCAATTTCAGAAGGTCGTTAATAAATTTCGATGCCTGGTCGCGTTCCATGTGGATAGCTCCTTAAAACTCAGCGGCCAAAGCCGCGTAACGGGATCTCAAATTCCAGGAACACCGCAGAACTGGCTTTGCCAGGCTGCTGGTGTTGCCCCTGCAAGGGGATGGCGTAGCGACACGCAGTGCCTGTACCTTTAGGTGAGCCAAGCTCGGCCTGGGGTGTGCCACAGTCAACCTGGAAAATTCTCGGGAATTTTGGCTTTGCCGCGCGCTTCGCCCGCGCTGATCATGTTGCGCTTGACCAGATCGGTCAAATTTTGATCCAGCGTCTGCATGCCAAAGCCGCTGCCTGTCTGGATGGCCGAATACATCTGGGCCACCTTGGCTTCGCGGATCAGGTTGCGAATCGCGCTAGTGCCCAACATGATTTCGTGGGCGGCCACGCGGCCCGAGCCGTCTTTGGTCTTGCACAGGGTTTGCGAGATCACCGCTTGCAGCGACTCGGACAACATGGCACGGATCATTTCCTTTTCTTCAGCCGGAAACACATCAATGATGCGGTCAATGGTCTTGGCAGCGCTTGAGGTGTGCAGCGTGCCAAACACCAAGTGACCGGTTTCAGCCGCTGTCATGGCCAGGCGAATGGTTTCCAGATCGCGCATCTCGCCCACCAGAATGGCGTCGGGATCTTCACGCAGCGCGGACTTCAAGGCAGCGGCAAAGCTCAGCGTCATGGGCCCGACTTCGCGCTGGTTGATCAGGCACTTTTTGGACTCGTGCACAAACTCGATCGGGTCTTCCACTGTGAGGATGTGGCCGTACTCGGTTTCATTCAAGTAGTTCACCATGGCCGCCAGCGTGGTGGACTTGCCTGAGCCGGTGGGGCCGGTAACCAGCACCATGCCGCGCGGCTTCAAAGCCAGGTCGCCAAAAATCTTGGGCGCATTCAATTGCTCAAGGGTCAAGATTTTTGAGGGAATGGTCCGGAACACGGCGCCTGCGCCCCGATTCTGGTTGAAGGCGTTAACGCGAAAGCGGGCCAGGCCGTCAATCTCGAACGAAAAGTCCACCTCCAGGAACTCTTCGTAGTTTTTGCGCTGCGTGTCGTTCATGATGTCGTACACCATGGCATGCACGGCTTTGTGGTCCAGCGACTCCACGTTGATACGCCGCACATCGCCATGAACCCGAATCATCGGGGGCAACCCGGCAGACAGATGCAAGTCAGACGCTTTGTTTTTTACACTGAAAGCCAGCAGTTGGGTAATGTCCACTTAAGTGCCTTTGTTCGTTGATTGACCTGATGGATTTGATTATGACCACGATCTTATGACGGCGATAGCCAACCAGCTTCGACAGGTGCAAGCGCGCATCGCGGTGGCCTGCACTGCGGCGGGGCGCGAGAGCACTTCCGTCAGCCTGCTGGCCGTGTCCAAAACCTTCGGGCCGCAGGCAGTGCGCGAGGCCTATGCGGCGGGGCACACAGCGTTTGGTGAAAACTACATACAGGAGGCGGTGGAAAAAATAGAAATGCTGCGCGACCTGCCGGTGCAGTGGCATTGCATTGGCCCGGTGCAAAGCAACAAAACCCGGTTGGTCGCCCAGCACTTTGACTGGATGCACACGATAGATCGTTTGAAGGTTGCGCAGCGCTTGAACGAGCAGCGCCCAGACGATTTGCGTCCGCTGAACGTGTGCCTGCAAGTCAATATTGACGGCGGTGCCGCCAAGTCGGGCGTTGCACCGCCGCAGGTGCTGGCGCTGGCGCAGGAGGTGCGCCGATTGCCGCACTTGGTGTTGCGAGGCTTGATGACCATCCCCGAGCCTGCAGCCGGGTTTGAAGCGCAGCGGGCAATACACCTGCGGGCCAAGGCTTTGTTTGACGACACGCGCCTGGCCCTGGGTGAGCCAGAGGACTTTGACACCCTGTCGATGGGTATGACAGCTGATCTGGAGGCCGCGGTTGCGGCGGGTAGCACGCTGGTGCGTGTGGGCACGGCGATTTTTGGCGGACGCAGCCGCTAAGGAAACTCTGCAAAACCTCCTGCGGTCCGTGCTTTTCTTGCCAATAGCCCGCTATTGGCTGCAAAAAGACGCCTTGCGCTGCATCCCAATCCGTTCGCCGCAGTTCCGCAGGAGGTTTTGCAGAGGTTTTTTGGGTCACGGGCGCGCGTTGGCGCTAGGTTACGATTGGGTTCGAAACAAGATGTTCGTTGCTTGTTTCGCGCTGTATCCACCATGAAGGAATTGATCGAATGAGGTCCTTTGCCCAAACATCTCGCGGCGTGCTGGCCGTGTGCCTGTGCCTGGCCTCTGTGGCTTTAACTGAAGTTGCCGTGGCGCAGTCGGGCAACCCTTACGGCGGTGGTGCGCGCAGCGTGCGGGAAGAGTTTGTGCAGTACCTGAGCAGCCGCTGTCGCAACCTGTATGAATTAATCAACCGGTCGCAACGTCAGCGCCTGTCGGAGTTTGAAACCCAGCGGGTGCAGGAAGCCAACCGCGAATTTGACGAGAACTGCCGCACCGAGGTGTACGAGGCGATGGAGGAAGTTTACAAACGCAGCTCGCAAAAGCGCTTGGAAACGAGAGACGCATTGGAAACTACACGCACACTGTCGGCCCAGCAGCAGCAGGAAGAAAACCGTGCGCGCCAGCAGTGTGTGGAGTCCAAACGCATCATTGCCACCAAGCGGGAGCGCCGCGACATGACGCCTGGTGAACTGCAAGATCTGGCGCGGTTTGAGGAAAATGTGAACAAGCGCTGCCCAAGCCCTGCAGCGAGATAGCCAACCGACGTCAACGCTCGTCGTAGCTAACCACCACCGCATGCGACAGCAGCCGGGCCTGGCAAGTCAGCACAAAACCGGCGGCTACCTCGTCGGCCTCCAGCGTGTAGTTCTTGTCCATCTGCACTTGGCCCTGCAACACGCGGGCGCGGCAGGTGCAGCACACACCGCCTTTGCACGACCAAGGCAGGTCCAGCCCGCCAGCTAGCGCTACATCCAGCACGCGGTCTTGCGGGCCACAATCAAAACGATGGGTTTTGCCGTCTTGCACCACCTGCAAATGGTGCGTTTCTAAGGCTTTTTCGCCTGTAGCCCTTGTGGAAGCTGCTGGAACAGCTATCGATTTCATAGTGCCTGGTGGTGTGGAGGCCAGGAAGCGCTCGGTGTGAATCTGCTCGGCGGTCAGGCCTGCTGCGCGCAGCGCGCGTTCACACGCGTCGAGCATGCCTTCGGGGCCGCAAACAAAGGCTTCGTCAATGGTATCGGCGGGCAGCACAGTGGCCAACAGCTCGTTGACCTTGTCTTTACCAAGCCTGCCCTGCAACAACGCCACTTCCTGTGGTTGCCGGCTGAGGATGTGAATCAACGTCAAGCGTGCGGGGTACCGGTCTTTCAAGTCTTGAAGCGCTTCGTGAAACAGGATGCTGCCCACCCGCTGGTTGCCGTAGACCAGGGTGAAGCGGCTGGCCGGTTCTTCGGCCAACGTGGTGGCAATGATGGACAGGATCGGTGTGATGCCAGAGCCGGCTGCGAAGCCGACCCTATGAATGTTTCCGGCTGCGAAACCGGCTCGGTGGGTGGCTTCTGCGGCGTGGAGGGTTGACGCGCTGGCCCCCACCCCAGCCCTCCCCCGGAAGGGGACGGAGCTAAGCCCGGCTGGCGTAAAGCGGCCGTCGGGTGGCATGGCATCGAGCGTGTCGCCGACCTTGAGTTGCGAAGCAGCCCAGTTGGAAAAGACCCCGCCTTCTACCGGCTTGATACCCACGCGCAATTCACCCCGGCTCATGGCACTGCGCGGGCTGCAAATGGAATAACTGCGGCGCTGTTCCACGCCGTTGATGCGCTGGCGCAGGGTTAAAAACTGGCCGGGTTTGAAGGCGAAGGTCTCGCGCAGCGCCGGGGGCACACCAAAGGTGATGGCCACGGCTCCTGCGGCTTCCTGGGCGATCTGGTTGATGGTGAGGGTGTGAAACATCAATACGGCTTGAAGTAGTCAAACGGCTCGAGGCAAGCCAGGCACTTGTACAAAGCTTTGCAGGCGGTGGAGCCGAAGTGCGAGGTTTCAGTGGTGTCGCGACTGCCGCATTGAGGGCAGGGCACAGAACTTAAGTCAAATTGGCCATCAGCCCTTTTGTATATTGCTGAAGCAGCTACTTTTT